>DUSB01000094.1 GCA_012840625.1 Syntrophomonadaceae bacterium | reverse complement strand
GGTCTGTCGCGTTCTGCCATACAAAGTCTCATCAAGCAGGAGCGGGTTTATGTAAATGGAGAGAAGGTTAAAGCGTCTTATCGTGTAAATGCTGGGGATGAAGTATATGTTTCTGTTCCCCAACCGGTATCCTTTAAACTTCAACCTGAAAACCTGCCCTTGCCCATATTATATCAAGATGAAGATATAGTTATTGTTGATAAGCCCCGGGGGATGGTGGTTCATCCTGCTCAGGGCAATTGGCAGGGTACCATGGTTAATGCCCTCCTCTATCATGTCCAACAGCTATCCAGTGTTAACGGTGAACTCAGGCCGGGGATTGTACATCGATTAGACAAGGATACATCAGGGTTGATGGTGGTGGCTAAAAATGATGCTGCTCATCGCCATCTTGCCCATCAGATACGTGAACATAATATGGAGCGCCAGTATATAGCTCTTGTTCACGGAGTGATTAATGAGAATCTGGGTACTATTGAGGCTCCCATTGGTAGAAGTAAAGCTGATCGAAAAAAAATGGCGGTTAGAGGTGATGGGCGACAGGCCATCAGTCATTATGAAGTGATGGAGCGCTTTTATAATTATACCCTGGTTAAAGTACAGCTTGTAACTGGCCGCACCCATCAAATTCGCGTTCATTTTTCCTATATGAAACATCCGGTGGTAGGAGATTTTGTTTATGGATCGGGTAAAAATCCTTTTGGTTTAAAGGGTCAGGCATTACATGCTGCTTATTTAGGTTTGCAGCATCCACGAACGGGAGAATATTTAGAATTTAGAAGTACGATACCCGATTATTTGCAGTCCATTCTAACAGAGCTTAGAAAAAAGAATTGACAGGGGATATCACTTACATTACTCTATGATAAGAACCTTTAAGTTGGCCCCGTGAGGCTAGCAAGGAAGACTGGAATACGTATGCCTGCCTTCGGCCTTGCGAAGTGCAGGTTTTTTTATATACGAAAGGGGGGTTCAATTTTTGGAACTGCGAGACAAGAAGCTGCTTATGGATGATGTTGCCATCAATCGAGCTATTACCCGTATTGCGCATGAAATTATCGAACGCAATAAAGGCGTTGATAATCTGGCTTTGATTGGTATTCGTAGACGTGGGGGACCGCTGGCACAGCGTTTGGCCAAGCGTATCGAGGAGATTGAGGGCGTGAAAGTGCCGGTGGGGATTCTGGATATAACCCTGTATCGAGATGATTTAACCACCCTGGCAGAACAACCGCTGGTGCATCGCACAGAAGTGTTTTTTGATGTCAATGATAAAGTAATCGTTCTGGTAGATGATGTGATTTACACCGGTCGTACTATTAGGGCTGCCATGGATGCCATTATTGATCTGGGAAGGCCAGCACGTATACAGCTGGCTGTTTTAATTGATAGGGGCCATCGGGAATTACCTATTAAAGCAGATTTCGTAGGAAAAAATGTACCGACCTCTCGATCAGAATCAATCCTGGTTTTATTAAACGAAATCGATGGGTGTGAGCGCGTCGTTATTCAAGAAAAAACTACATAGAGCCCTTTAAATCTAGTCCCGTGAGGCTAGCAAGGGAGATGAACCATGTAAGGTAACGCCTTTCTTGCTGCTGCGGTCAAGAAAGGCTTTATTTTTGTGTTGTAAGGAGGCTATCAAGGTGAGATTGGAGCGTAAAGATCTACTGGGGTTACGCGATATAAGTCGGGAGGAGATACAATTAATTCTCGATACCGCGCTTCCTATGAAAGATATTATCTTACGTGACATAAAAAAAGCTCCTACCTTAAGGGGAAAGGCGCTGGCCACTGTATTTTATGAAAACAGTACGCGAACCAGAACTTCATTTGAAATTGCAGGGAAATATTTGAGTGCAGATACGGTCAACCTGCAAGTAACTAGCAGTAGTGTGCAAAAAGGGGAAAGCCTGCGCGATACCATTAAAACCATTGAAATGATGGGCTTTGATGTGATAGCCATGCGCCATTCAATGAGTGGCACCCCTCAGTATGTAGCTCGTAATACAAATATGCGGGTAATTAATGCTGGTGATGGAGCCAATGAACACCCTACCCAGGCACTGCTGGATATGTTCACTATACTTGAACATAAGAAAACCCTGGATGATTTAAAAGTAGCCATTGTTGGGGATATTTTACACAGCCGGGTAGCTCGCTCCAATATTTATGGGTTAAGCAAATATGGATGTGAAGTTAGAGTGGTAGGCCCAAGTACTTTAATTCCTCCTGAAATTGAACGCCTGGGTGTTAAGACTTACTATAACCTTGACCAGGCCTTTAAGGGTGTGGATGTAATCAATGTTTTGCGTATTCAGCGTGAAAGACAGCAAAGTGCTTTGTTTCCTTCTCTGGATGAGTATGCGGATTTATACATGGTTAGTTCGGACAGGCTACAATCAGCCAAGGATGATGTATTAGTGCTTCATCCCGGTCCTATGAATCGCGGGATTGAAGTATCATCTGAGCTGGCAGATAGCAGCAGCATGCTGGTCAATGAACAGGTAACCAATGGAGTAGCAGTAAGGATGGCAATATTATTTCTGATGATGGGAGGGTCGCGTGGTGAAGTTGCTAATTAAAAATGGACATCTTCTGGACCCGATCAGTAAAATAGACAGGCAGATGGATATACTCATAGAGAATGGCTGTATTCAAGAACTGGGGGAAAAACTGGAAATAGAAGACGCCATACAGATCGATGCCAGCGGTAAGATTGTCTGTCCGGGTTTTATAGATCTGCATGTGCATTTGCGAGAACCAGGTTTTGAGTACAAAGAAGATATCGCATCTGGTACCAGGGCTGCGGCCGCAGGAGGTTTTACTACCGTATGCTGTATGCCCAACACCGATCCGGTTATCGATAATGCAGCAGTGGCAAATTTTGTGCGGGAAAGAGCTCTGCTTTCCGGAGTGATCCATGTTCTACCCATTGGTTGTATTACTAGGCAGCAGGAAGGAGAACTGCTGTCACCGATGGCAGAGTTAGTCGCTGCAGGATGTGTGGGGGTTTCTGACGATGGCAAACCAGTCATGAATGCCAGAATTATGCGCAACGCATTGGATTATGCCAAGATGTTTCCCCTGCCGGTAATGGTGCATTGTGAGGATGAAAACTTATCCTGGGAGGGACAGATGCATGAAGGGTATTATTCAACCCTCTATGGGCTCAGAGGGATTCCTACTCTGGCGGAAGAAACCATGATCGCACGCGATCTTATGCTGGCTGAATATACAGGAGCGCATCTCCATATCTGTCACGTTTCTACGGCAGGATCTGTACAGCTTATCCGGGCAGCCAAGCAGAAGGGCGTTGCGGTTACCTGTGAGGTTACACCCCACCATTTAACTCTTACCGATGAAATCGTAGGTGATTACGATCCGGATACCAAGGTTAATCCTCCGCTTAGATCGCAGAAGCATCTGGACGCTTTACTGGAAGGATTGCAGGATGGAACCATTGATTGTATTGCTACCGATCACGCACCGCATCACTGGGAGGATAAGGACTGTGAGTACAATATGGCCGCTTTTGGCATATCCGGTCTGGAAACAGCCGTAGCAGTGCTGATGGATCGTTTAGTACGGTCGGGCAAATTAGAATTAGCTGAGCTGGTCAGGTTTTTTACCAGTGCTCCAGCCAGGATATTAGGACTTGCTCCACCGGTTTTAGCTGCTGGTGCAGCAGCAGATCTAACCATTATTGACCCTGATATAGAGAAAAAAGTGGATCCTAAAAATTTTTATTCCAAAGGTAAAAACAATCCATATAAAGGTATGCATCTCAAAGGATGGCCCTGGATGACCATCGTTGATGGTGAAATAATAGCCCATGATGGAAAAATTCAGGTATAGAAGCTGATTGAGGAGTGAGCATTTTGAAAGGGTACCTAGTATTAGAAAACGGAAGGGTTTTTACAGGCAAGCTCTTAAATGATTGTATTTTTTCAGAAGGAGAGCTGGTATTTACAACTGCTATGATCAGCTACCAGGATATCATTACCGATCCCTCCTATTTTGGGCAGATCGTGGTCATGACCTATCCATTGGTAGGAAATGTAGGTTTTAATGAAAAAAGTTTTGCTTCCAGAAGGGCGATGGTACAGGGATTGATTTTAAGAGAAGCAACCGATTTCCCCAGCCATTACGAAATGGAAACGGATATTATTAGTTTTCTTAATTCCAGTGAGGTGGCGGTATTGACAGAAGTCGATACCCGGGCCGTGACACGGGTTATTCGCAAGGAAGGTGTTATGGGGGGTATTATTACCGACAGGCTGGATCAGAAGGAGTGGTTGGTAGAAAAAGCGCGTCATGCTGCTTCCAAGCTTCGTGGTGATCTGGTTCAATATGTTACCCGCAAAAATATAATGAAGTTTGGTCAGGGCTCAAAAAAAGTGGCTTTTTTAGATCTGGGCAGCAAACGTGGAGTCCTGGATTCGTTCTTGCTGCGGGATTGTCAGGTGATCATGACCCCTGCATCTACGGTTGCTGGAGATATTATGGCTTTGCACCCTGATGGCGTTTTTATATCTGATGGTCCCGGGGATCCGCATGCCATCCCTTACGTAGTGGAAACGGTGCGAGAATTAAAGGGTAAAGTACCTCTGTTTGGGGTGGGACTTGGGCATCAGGTATTGGCTCTGGCTGCAGGGGCAGAAATATATAAACTTCCCCAGGGTCACCGCGGCAGCAATCATCCCGTTCGCAATCTGGATAATAATCGCGTATACATTACCACTCAGAATCATGGCTACTCAATTGTCGAAGATTCACTGCCCGCCAGTGAGATTGAAGTAACATTGAAAAGTCTAAATGACCAGACTGTGGAAGGGATAAAACATAAAAACCTGCCGATTTTTTCGGTCCAATTTGATCCGGAAGGCTATCCCGGTTATAGTGATACAGGATTTTTTTATGATGAATTTCTTGCCCTGCTTTAAGAAGAAAGAGAAGCTAAACTGCCTGGAGATAGAGATGGAGGAGATTGCATGCCACTAAAAGAAGGATTAAATAAGGTCATGGTTATAGGTTCTGGACCGATCATCATAGGTCAGGCAGCGGAATTTGATTATGCTGGAACCCAGGCCTGTCGGGCTATTAAAGAAGAAGGATTGGAAGTGGTATTACTTAACAGCAATCCGGCTACCATCATGACGGATACCCACATTGCCGATCATGTTTATATTGAACCTATTACTATTACCACCGTTCGCAAACTATTAGAGAAAGAAAAACCAGATGGAATTATTGCTACCCTGGGAGGCCAGGTGGGGCTAAATATGGCCCTGGCTTTAGACCGCGAGGGGGTTTTGGAGGAGTTTGGTGTTCCCCTGCTGGGGACTCCGCTGGAGGCGATTGCCCGGGCTGAAGATCGGGAGTTGTTTAAAGCGACCATGGAGAGTATCAAGCAGCCTGTACCGGAGAGTGCAATCGTACATTCGCTTGAGGAAGCTCTCCAATTTACCGGGGAAATTGGCTATCCAGTTATTGTCCGCCCTGCCTATACCCTGGGAGGAACTGGAGGCGGTAATGCTACCAATGACCGGGAACTTGGCAATATCGTTACCAAAGGATTAAAAAGCAGCCCTATCGGGCAGGTGCTTATTGAGCGCAGTGTAGCCGGTTTCAAGGAAATTGAATTTGAAGTTATGCGGGATGATCATGATAATTGTATTACCGTCTGTAGTTTGGAAAACATTGATCCGGTAGGTATTCATACTGGTGATAGCATCGTGGTTGCTCCTGCCCAAACCCTGACTGATGAAGAATACCAGATGCTGCGTGCAGCCAGCATCAGAATTATTCGGGCTTTAAAAATTGCGGGTGGATGCAACGTTCAATTTGCCTTGGATCCCTTGAGCAAGCGATATTATGTTATTGAAGTCAACCCCCGGGTTAGTCGCAGTTCGGCACTGGCCTCCAAAGCAACCGGCTATCCTATTGCCCGGGTGACAACAAAAATTGCGCTTGGCTATACACTGGATGAGATTCCCAATATGGTGACCGGTCAAACCACGGCCTGTTTCGAACCAGCCATCGACTATGTAGTTTTAAAACTGCCTCGATGGCCCTTTGACAAATTTGTCTTTGGTGATCGCCGATTGGGTACGCAAATGAAAGCTACCGGGGAAGTGATGGCCATTGATCGTTCCTTTGAAGCTGCCTTTATGAAATCAGTGCGCTGCCTGGAAATTGGTATTCAGGGTATGCGCTTTACCGAGCTAAAAGATTTAAGCGATGAAGAATTAAGAAATCGCCTGAAATATGCTGATGATGAACGCATTTTCATTGTGTCTGAAGCCTTTGGTCGCGGGATGAGCATTGAAGAGATCGGGAGTATCACCCACATAGATAAGTATTTCCTGAAAAAAATAAAGAATATTATCGATTTTTCAGATAAGATTCGGCAGCAGGAGCTGAACACTGAGCTGCTGCAGGAAGCCAAAAAGATTGGATTTTCGGATGCAGAGATTGCTGATTTGAAACAGATGCAGGAAATAGATATCCATCGTCTAAGACGTCAGAAAGATGTAATTCCCACTTACAAGCTGGTGGATACATGTGCAGCTGAATTTGATGCCGTAACCCCATATTTTTATTCCTGTTATGAAGAAGAAAATGAGGCCCTTCATGATCCCAATGCCCGTAAGGTACTGGTTATTGGATCAGGTCCCATTCGCATCGGTCAGGGAGTAGAGTTTGATTATTGTTCGGTTCATTGCGTATGGGCTCTGCGCGAAGCTGGAATTAAAGCTATTATTGTCAACAATAATCCGGAAACAGTTAGTACGGATTTTGACACCTCTGATCGCTTGTATTTTGAACCTTTAATCTATGAGGATGTAATGAACATTATTGAAGAAGAGAATCCGGATGGGGTCATCGTACAATTTGGCGGACAAACCTCTATTAACCTGGCTGAACCTTTAAATCGTTCTGGGGTACCGATTCTAGGAACCCCTAATGATAGTATTGATCGTGCCGAGGATCGCGAGCGTTTTGATGCTCTGGTGGAAGAACTTGGAATCCCACGCCCTCCGGGAAAGACGGTCTTTTCGGTGGAGGATGCGGTTAAAGTAGCAGCGGAGATAGGATATCCAGTTCTGGTACGGCCTTCTTATGTCCTGGGTGGTCGAGCTATGGAAATTGTTTATAATCAACCAGAACTGGAATACTACATGGCTACTGCGGTAAAAGTTAATCGCGAGCATCCTGTTCTGGTAGACAAATATCTGCTGGGCAAAGAAATAGAGGTGGATGCTGTCGCTGATGATATTGAGGTGCTTATTCCGGGTATCATGCAACATATTGAGCGGGCCGGGGTTCATTCTGGAGACAGTATGGCTGTATTTCCTGCCCATGATCTTGCGGATGAAATTAAGCAGAAAGTGGTTGATTATACCACCAGGCTGGCTCTGGCTTTGCGGGTCAAGGGTTTAATCAATATACAGTTTGTGGAGTTTCAAAATGAGCTCTATGTTATTGAGGTTAATCCTCGTTCCTCGCGTACAGTACCCTTTATCAGCAAAATTACCGGAATCCCTCTAGTAAAACTGGCTACGGAAATCATGCTGGGCAAAACCCTTAAAGACCTGGGTTATTCCGGTGGGCTACAGTTACAGCCGGATTATTATGCGGTAAAAGTGCCTGTTTTTAGCTTCAGTAAATTGGAACAGGTGGATATTAACTTGGGGCCGGAAATGAAATCGACCGGTGAGGTGATGGGGATTGACAAATCCTTAAAAACTGCTTTATACAAGGGTATGATATCTGCAGGCATGGTTATTCCACAGCAAGGAACCATTGTAGCTACCATTGCCGATAAAGATAAAGAGGAAGCAGTACCGCTTTTAAAGGTTTTTGCCGATAGAGGCTTTAATTTAATGGCTACAGAAGGGACTGCCAGGGCATTAAATGCTGCCGGTATTCCAGTGCAAAAAGTAAGCAAACTGAAAGAAGGATCGCCCAATATTGTTGATCTCATTCGCGAGGGAAAGGTAGATTTTGTGGTCAATACCAGTACCCATGAGCGTAAACCTTTTACCGATGGTTTTCATATTCGTCGGGCAGCGGTTGAACTCGGTGTTCCCTGTCTGACCTCTCTGGATACTATGCGGGTATTATTAGAAGTTATCGAAGAAGGTAAAAATCTTATTGATTTACCGCTTTACTCTTTACAGGAATATGTAGCGGATGCACCAAAATAGTATGTGGGGGGATGCCAGTGCTGGAAAAAGGTAAAATTATCCGCCATAATCAAGTGGGAACGGATCTTTATGAGATAGAATTGGCAGCAGGAGCAATTGTCAGGGAGGCACAGCCAGGGCAGTTCATCCATCTGCGAGTGGGTGATGCCTATGATCCGCTTTTACGTCGACCTTTGAGCATCTATGATGTAGATGCGGAAAAAGGAACCATGGAGATACTTTATCGGGTGGTGGGCAAAGGAACAAAGCTTTTAACGCAGCTAACAGCGGGAGAAGAGCTCGACTTGATGGGGCCTCTGGGAGCGGGCTTCAGCATAGCGGAAGGCATCAATAAAGTGTGCCTGATTGGCGGGGGAGTAGGGATCGCCCCGCTGGTTTTTCTGGCTCGCAGGCTGCGCAGCAAAAACGTTGAGCTATGTTTTTTGCAGGGAACGAGAACCAGGGCCCAAATAGTTGCCGAGCAGCGTTTGCAAGCATGGTCGGTTGATCATTATATCGCTACTCAGGATGGATCCTGTGGCTATCATGGTATGGTGACGGATTTATTAACAGATGAGAATATTATGCAGGGGGTTCAGTTTATCTATACCTGTGGACCAGAACCGATGATGAAGGCGGTGCAGGCATGGGCTTGCCAGCATCATATACAAGGAGAGCTTTCGTTAGAAGAGTACATGGCCTGTGGGATAGGAGCCTGTCTGGGCTGCGCCCGCAAACTTCATTCACAGGATGAGTTTTACGTAAAAATATGTAAAGATGGACCCGTTTTTGGTCTGCATGAGGTTGAATTATATGAGGGGAGGACCGGATCATGACACAGGCTTATCCATCTCCCGACCTGAGTGTAAATCTGGGTGGTATACAAATGGCCAACCCGGTAGCGGTTGCTTCCGGTACCTTTGGATATGGGCAGGAATATGAAAAATTTGTTGACATTGCTGCTATTGGTGCACTCATCGTTAAAGGTACTACCTTAACGGCACGTCCCGGTAATCCCAATCCGCGTATTGTGGAAACCCCTGCAGGTATGCTTAATGCGATCGGTTTGGAAAACCCGGGGGTGGATGTTTTTTTAGATGAATACCTGCCTTATTTACATGCCAAAAACGTAACGGTGATTGCTAACATTGCGGGCAACAGTATTGAAGAATATGCTGCTCTGGCTGCTCGTCTGGAGGGACAGGAGGGCATTGCCGGAATTGAACTCAACATCTCCTGCCCCAATGTTAAACAGGGAGGGCTTCAATTTGGCACGGATCCGGATACTGTTTATCAGGTGGTTAAGACCGTTAAAGGGGAAACGGGTCTACCCGTGCTTCCCAAATTATCGCCTAACGTTACCGACATCGTTGCCATTGCCCGGGCTGCAGAAGCAGCCGGTGCAGATGCTTTATCTATGATTAATACCTTAATGGGTATGGCCATCAGTGTACAGGAGCGGCAACCGGTATTGGCCAATGTTTTTGGTGGTTTATCCGGCCCGGCTATTAAACCCGTAGCTCTGCGCATGGTCTATCAAGTTTACCAGGAAGTAGGAATACCTATTTTAGGCGGTGGCGGTATTATGTGCTGCGAAGATGCCCTGGAATTTATAATGGCCGGAGCGACAGCGGTATCTATCGGTACCGGCAATTTTGTTCATCCAAGATTGGCTCTGGATATTGTACAGGGGATTAGTGATTATATGCAGGCTCATGAAATTGAGCATTTGCAAGCAATTAAGGGCTGTGCTGTACGGTAAAAAATTAAGCAGCAGCTATAAAAGGAGGTTGACACATTGCAGGCGAAAGAAAGGATTATACTGGCGCTGGATGTAGATCACCAAAGCAGAGCTTTGGAGCTGGTAGAACAATTAAAAAACCATGTAGGTGCTTTTAAAGTGGGCATGCAGTTATATAACAGTATGGGACCGGATATTGTACGTGACATTCAAAATCGAGGCGGCAGAGTTTTTGTGGATTTAAAGTTTCACGATATACCCAATACCGTGGCTGCTGCTGGACGAGTTATGACGCGATTACAATGTTATATGTTTAATGTTCATGCTGCCGGTGGGAAGGAAATGATGGCACGTCTGGTACAGGAAGTACATAAAGAGGCCCAGAAGTTACAGGTACAGGCTCCTCTTTTGCTGGCGGTTACGGTTTTAACCAGCCTTTCCCAGCAGCAGCTGGAAGAAGAACTTTTTATCAAGGATATGAGTGTAGAGGATCTGGTTGTACAGTGGGCATTAATGGCACAGGCGGCCGGAATGGATGGGGTAGTTTGCTCTCCCCAGGAAATTCGTCCCATAAAGCAGGCCTGTGGGGAAGGATTTAAAACCATTACCCCGGGGATTCGCCCGGTTTGGGCAGCAGCCAATGACCAGAAAAGGATTACCACTCCCGCACAAGCATTGGAACTGGGAACCGATTATATGGTTATTGGTCGTCCTATTACGGCTGCTGCTGATCCGGTGGAAGCAGCACAAAAGATTATCGATGAATTGGAGGCTTGCTAAATGTTGTCAAAGGAAGAAGTGATCAAGATATTCAGTGATTCGGGTGCCTTGATGAAAGGTCATTTCAAGCTGACTTCAGGGCGTCATAGTAATTACTATATGCAATGTGCTCAAGTATTGCAGTATCCGCATTATACCGAAGAACTGGCCCGGGATATCGCTGATTTTTTCCGCCCGCACGGAGTGGAATTGGTGGTCGGTCCCGCAATGGGTGGCATTATTGTTTCCTATGAAGTAGCAAGGCAGCTTGGTGTTCCCGGCATCTTTGCCGAACGTCAGGATGGTAAAATGACCTTACGCAGGAATTTTAGTATTCAACCGGGGCAAAAGGTTCTGGTGGTAGAAGATGTCGTCACCACCGGCGGTTCAGTGCTAGAAGTCCTGGAGGTAGTAAAAGAAATGAAAGGCGAAATTGTTGGAGTAGGGGTTCTGGTCGATCGTAGTGGCGGGAAAGTTGATTTTGGAGTTCCCTTGTATTCAGTGCTGGAAATGCAGGTAGAATCATGGGAAGCAGCTGATTGTCCGCTGTGTAAGAGCGGGGCAGGAGAAGCCGTCAAACCTGGAAGTCGCTGAGAGGTGGATAAACCATGAAAATAACTTTAAATGGACAGGAGATGCCATTTGTTGAAGGCGGCTATCGTTATGTGTTTATCAAACCCTATCGTCGTTTTGTAGAGGATACCCTGGAAAAAGCAAATGGTGATAAGGTACATATTGAATTGTATGACAATGGGGTTGAGATCAGGACGCTGATTCGTGAAG
Source organism: Syntrophomonadaceae bacterium (assembly GCA_012840625.1). Classification (GTDB taxonomy): domain Bacteria; phylum Bacillota; class Syntrophomonadia; order Syntrophomonadales; family Syntrophomonadaceae; genus DUSB01. The sequence goes on along the minus strand of DUSB01000094.1, from coordinate 6,479 downwards.
ACGAGGTGGCTACGCTCATTAACCGCGACATCGCTGTTGATCACGTCCATAATAAAATTTATATATTAGAAGCAGATACAAAATTTATTCAGCACCCCGACGGATCCGTAGAGGTGCTGGATGATAACTAATGATCAGCTTCTTCTTGTGCTAGCAGTGCCTGGATTTCGGCTGCCCGGGGGTTTACATTAATGGTCCAGTGGTTATCATAAATCACCATCCCCGGTCTGGCTCCGGCTGGTTTGCGAACATTGCTGCGAAAGGTATAATCAACCGGTACTTTGCTTGCTTCACTCGCTTTGCTGAAATAAGCTGCCAATCCGGCTGCTTCCTGCAGTGTTTTATCTGGAACCTCATCAATGCTGCTTATGGTGGGAGGGAGTTTGACGATTACATGGGTTCCGGGGATTTCTCTGGTATGCAGCCAGAGATCTTCTCGATTGGCATGCCGCAGTGTTAGCCAGTCGTTTTGTCGGTTGTTGCGCCCCACCAGTATTTCTAAACCATCAGAAGAGACAAAGCGATGGGGACGACTTCGCTGTGGTGAAGATTTCTTCTTTTGCTGGCCCGGCTTCTTTTTTTTGGTCTTGATATAGCCTTCCTTTTCTAATTCCTCCGTGATTTCCAGAATGGGTGTGATGGACCGGGCTGCTTGAATCGCCACCAAGACAGATTCTAAATAATGAATATCAGCCTGATTCTGCTGCATGCGTTTGCGCAGATGGCGCTCGGTTCCTCGACCTTTATTGTAGAGTTTAAAAAAATGCTGGGCATTTTCAATGGGAGTATAGCGGGGATCCAGGGGCAGGGTTATTTCCTCGCCGGTATTAAAATCATAAACTTTTGCTTCCAGATCACCCTTTTTATATAGGTGAGCATAAGCAGTCAGCAGCTCGCCCCATTCCTTATATTTTTTTCTTTCCTGGGCCCGGGCTAAATCTCCTTCCTGTAAAAATTTCTTTCGATAGGCACGCTCCAGCTTGTTTTTTACCTTTTTTGTTAAAATGCGTTTTTTCTCTTCAAAACGTATTTGCTGCAATTTGCTCTCGTAATAAGTACTGCAGGCAAGATTCATACTTTCATATTCTGAAAGCTTTATCTCTGGATTATCGATAGCAGGGAAATAAGGGGTAAATTCAAACGGCTCATTTTTTTTCCACTGAATAGCAGGGGAAGATTCACCTGATTGCAGAGCGAAGACTAGATTTCTGGTTTTTTCATATAGCCTGCTCAACTCATATTCACCGCTCTCACCAATCGGTCGTAAAGGCGGAATACCTGCCTGTTGACAGATGTTTCTGGCACTGTAAGGGCTCAGGCCTGTACAGGTGGCAAACAAAGCCCTGTAAATGCTGGTATCCTCTTCCTGATCCCACATTTTCTGCACAAAGGCAGCAAAATCGGCTGTTCGGATATCAAGCTTATCCTGCGGTGGTGGCACGATATATTCTTTACCAGGTAGTACTTCCCGATAAGAACTGATATCGCTGCCATATTTTTTGATAGCATCAATAATCGTATTGTTTTCAGGATCAAGCAGGATGATATTGGAATGTTTTCCCATAAACTCACATACCAGGATTTTTTCTTTCCATTCGCGGAATTCATTCAGGGCTTCAATCCGGATGTGTACGATCCTTTCTAATCCACTTTGTTGAATGGACTTTATCTTGCCGCCCTCCAAATGTTTGCGCAACAGCATACAGAAATTGGGAGCCTGGCTCGGGTTTTCTTTTTTTTCTTCGGTAAGATGCATACGAGCCCATCTGGCATTGGCTGAAATAAGCAAGCGATTAGTCGTTTTATATCCACGCATATTGATAATAAGTTCATCCTTTTCCGGCTGGTGAATCTTATCAATACGCGAGCCAACTAGGTGAGAATTAAGCTCATAACTCAATGCTGTAATAGTAAGTCCATCAAAGGGCATCAGCCATCCCTCCTTCTTCTACGCACCAAGTATATCATGAAGGATGAAAAGCTTACAAAGAAATAAGATAAACTTCGTGATGGATATATAGGCTTGGACTCCCTTTGATATATGGCCGTACTGTAGTATAAATGTTTTCAGAATACAAATGCCGGACTTCCTGGTCCGGCATTTATGTAAACGGTTTCCTGAATAGTTTAGTAATCTATTTAACAATTAGTACGGGGATAGCAGATAACCTGGTTACGCGATCCGAAACACTGCCGAACACTAATTCCTGCACTTTATTCAGACGGCGGCTTCCCATAATGATTAGATCATATTCATCTTTTTCGATGGTATCCATGATTACAGTAGAAGGATCCCCTCCCTTGAGGATCGTCTCCACCTCAATATTTTGGTCCCGCATGAAATCTTCATAGCGCTGTAGGGTTTCACGTGCCCGTGTTTTTAGTTCTTTTTCCTTGGAGATGGAAGAGCGTTTGGTATAATCAATTTCATCAGCTTCCCAGACGCTGAGCAGAACAAGCTTTTCCACCATACCTTTTTGTACACATTCAGCAGCCATCCGTACTACCCGCTGTGAAAGATCTGATGCATTTATTGGCACCAGTGCTTTTTTAAACATTGTTGCGCTCATTTTTATCGCTCCTTCGTAGCTTTTTGAATACTATCATTTTACCGCAATAAATTTGATATTCAAAATATTTTTATCGATATTGCAGGCTGCTTATTAGCTAAATCTAACCCACTTATTGACGGAGAGACTAAAATGTATAAAACTATCAGTTATAGGTAAGGAGGCTATCAAAATGACAAAAGACATTCGCGTAGTAATTGCAGGTGCACTTGGGAAAATGGGAATAGAGACAGCAAAAGCTATTGACCAGGATAATGAGCTGGAATTGGTCGGGCTGGTTGATATACGTGCCAATGGAGAGAAGTTTTCTGATCTAACCGGAATCAGGCAGATTGATCTTCCAGTTGATAGCGATCTGGATTTACTGATTGAGAGAACCAAGCCAGATATCCTGGTGGATTTCACCAACCCCCAGGCAGTCTATAACAACGCCCGCATGGCCCTGGCGAATAAAATTACCTGTGTTATTGGAACCAGTGGTCTAAATGAGGTGGAATTAAAACAATTAGAACGCCTGGCCATGGAGAAAAATGTTGGCGTAGCAGTTATTCCTAACTTTGCTATTGGAGCTGTACTGATGATGAAGCTATCTCAGGAGGTGGCACAATATTTTCCGGATGTTGAAATTATTGAACTACATCATGATCAAAAGATGGACGCACCATCAGGTACAGCTATTAAGACCGCAGAAATGATAAAAAGTAATCGCCAGCAGATGCCGGTACGAAATACCAGGGAATTTGAGAAGATTGCGGGAGCACGCGGTGGGGAAGTGGATCAAATCCATATACATAGTGTGCGCTTGCCAGGTCTGGTAGCTCATCAAGAGGTTATTTTTGGCGGAGTGGGGCAGAGTTTACGTATTCGCCATGATTCTTATGACCGGGTCGGCTTTATGCCGGGGGTGATCTTAACCATAAAGAAAATATCGCAAATGCAGGGCCTAGTATACGGATTGGAACAGCTTTTATAGATTAATATTTTGTATGAATGAGAGGGAATTTTTCCCTCTCATTTTTGTTTGACCAGCATGTTTGCTGAGCCGATGGGTGGGAAAAAACCCTATCACCTGACCAGCGGGAGAGGAAGAATTTAGTTATCCCTCCTACTTGATTGAAGATGAAGAAGACAAGCACCACTTTGAGCTGGAGTACATATATTGCTAATAACCCAGGTAGTAAAGTATGACCTTAAGGAGGGCTGGTGTTGAGTTCAGTTCTATCGGGAATAAAGATAGCTGTTATCGGTGGCGATGATCGTGACCTGATTCTGGTTGGAGAACTGGTTAAAATGGGAGCGACAGTAGTTGCCGCTGGCTTTCCTAGAGAAAAGGTCTGTCATGGAGCATTTGTGGTTCATAATGTAGAAGACGCTTGTCGAGGAGCTGAAGTTCTCATTTTGCCGCTGCCGGGTACTAATGAAGAAGGAGTTGTCAGAGCGGTTTATTCTGATCAGGAGATACGTTTGACTGAAGCAGTTCTGGGTAGTGTATCACCTGGTGCATTAATCATTATTGGGTTTGCCCGCCCCTTTCTTAAGGAATGGGCACAAAAACTCAATCTTAACCTGGTAGAGATTATTGAGCTAGATGAAATTGCTATTCCGAACTCGATTCCAACCGCGGAAGGCGCTATACAGATAGCTATGGAAGAGACGCCCATTACTATTCATGGCAGCCAAACCTGTATCATCGGTTTTGGCAGGGTGGGTATTACCCTGGCCCGAACCCTGAAAGCACTTGGATCTAATGTAACGGTGATTGCGCGTAACGAGGGACAGCTGGCTCGAGCTCAGGAAATGGGCTGCAGAAAGGCTAGGTTTGATGACCTGCATGAGATTATGAATCAAATAGATATTGTCTTTAATACAGTTCCGGCCATGGTTTTAGACCGCGATATTCTCAAATATGCCAATCCATCTATTGTAATTATTGACCTGGCAACTCAGCCGGGCGGTACAGACTTTGAAGCAGCCAATGCATTTGGATTGAAGGCCATACTTGCTCCGGGGCTTCCTGGCAAGGTAGCACCAGTGACAGCGGGTAATATCCTGGCAGATGTTGTCCCCAGGCTGATTATCAAAGAAATAAGCAGGTTGGATAAAAACATGCTCGGTGGATAACAGGGAGGTGCAGAAGGTGCAGAAAGTCCGGCGGCTGGCAGGAAAAAATATTGGCGTAGTTTTAACGGGAAGCCATTGTACCATAGGGGATGTATTACCTCAAATAAGAAAGATTAAAGAAGAAGGGGGGATACTATATCCCATTTTATCCTTTACGGTGAATGATACGGATAATCGATTTTATAAAGTGGAAGATTTGAAAAATGAATTAAGGCAGCTTGGTGATCATCCTATTATTAACACTATTGTAGGGGCGGAGCCTATTGGACCTCAGCAACTGCTGGATGCAGTGGTAGTTATGCCTGCTACAGGTAATACCATCGCCAAAATGGCCAATGGTATCGTTGATACACCGGCCTTAATGGCTATTAAAGCCCAGCTGCGCAATCAAAGACCGGTTATTATCGCTGTATCTACTAATGATGGTCTGGGTATTAATGCCCGTAACATAGGCGCACTGCTCAATATGAAAAATATTTATTTTGTTCCCTTCAAACAGGATGATCCCTACAAAAAAGGCAATTCACTGGTGGCCAAAATGGATCTTATTGTCGATACCATTGAATGGGCTATGAAAGGGCAACAGATTCAGCCATTACTTTTAGGGCCGGCTTGATCGTTGTTTATGAAGAAATGAATGTGATACAATACTACTAAAAATTACAGACTATTTGGTATACGATTTCTTGCAGGAGGTAGTTATTTTGGCTAAATTAGCATTAGTTGGAGCTACAGGGGCTGTGGGGCAGGAAATGCTCAAAATCATGGAAGAAAGACAGTTTCCCGTGGATGAATTAATCTGTCTGGCTGATCCGAAAGAAGCTGGAACCAGGGTGAAATTTCGCGGTGAGGATTTAGTCGTACAGGCGGCGGATGAAGCAGTGTTTAAAAAAGCAGATATTGCAATGTTTGCAGCTGGAACAGAAGTAAGTAAAATGCTGGCACCCCTGGCTAGGCAACATGATTGTGTAGTGATTGATAATAGCTATGCTTTTCGTCTACAGGATGATGTTCCTCTGGTGGTTCCAGAGGTTAATGCCGACGATATTGCTCAGCATAAAGGTATTATCGCTAACCCAAATTGTTCTACCATCTTATTGGTGGTGGCTATTAATCCTATCCATCAAGCAGCAGGATTAAAACGGGTCATTGTTTCCACTTACCAGGCAGTATCCGGGGCTGGAAAAGCCGGGATTTATGAATTAGAGGCTCATTCACAGGCGGCTTTGGATGGTAAAGAAGTACAACCGGAAGTTTTTGATTATCCCATTGCTTTTAATCTTATTCCTCATATTGACGTCTTTGTTGAAGAAGACTATACCCGTGAGGAAATGAAAATGGTATGGGAGACCCGTAAAATCATGCATCTTCCCGAATTGAAAGTGGCACCTACTGCGGTACGGGTTCCAGTTTTCAGGAGCCATTCAGAATCGATTAATCTGGAAACACAACGACCTATTAGTGTTGAAGAGGCACGGCAGGTCTTCTCGCAGGCACCTGGAATTATCGTTCAGGACGATCCTGCTAACAAAAAATATCCTATGCCTTTATATAGTTCTAATCGTGATGAGGTTTATGTAGGCAGAATACGCAAGGATATATCAACTGAACAGGGGCTTGCCTTCTGGATATCCGCTGACCAAATCCGTAAAGGCGCTGCTACCAATTCACTTCAAATTGCGGAAGTGGTCATAGAGAAAAACCTTTATTAAGAAGGTGTTAAATATTGAAAATCCTGGTTCAGAAGTTCGGAGGGACTTCATTGGCCACTCCTGAATGTCGAGAAAG
>DUSB01000093.1 GCA_012840625.1 Syntrophomonadaceae bacterium | reverse complement strand
TTTCTAATTTTTCATGACATAATTATTTCCTACGCTTCCTGCAATACCATGGCAAACAAATTAGCCCAAGGTTTGTTGGGCCTGGGAGTAAAAAAGAACGACCGGGTAGCTCTTATGGCTCCTAATATTCCTCAATATGTTATTGCCCTTATGGCCTGCTTTAAAATCGGTGCCATTGCTGTACCCACCAATCCTTTATACACCGTACCTGAAATCACCCATCAGTTTACAGATAGTGGTTCGGAAACAGTCATCGTTATGGCGGCTTTTGCGGATAAAGTTGTACAGGTGATGCAGCAAGAATCCAGCATAGTAAAAAGAACCGTGGTCGCCCAGGTGCCAGGAAAACAGATCGAACTCCCTGATAGCGAGAATGTTTTTGATTTTGATGAATTAATAGCTGGCGCAGAGAACGTCGACCCAGATATAAAGGTCAGTCCCGAAGACATCGCTATGCTGCAGTATACCGGTGGGACCACTGGTTCACCCAAAGGATGTATGCTGAGCAACTTTAACCTGGTAGCCATGGCCGCCCAGGATAGCGCCTGGTATAGTCCTATGGTGGCACTATCCGAAATACGCACCCTGGCGGCGGTTCCCCTTTACCACATTTATGGTTACAACCTTAATGTTAATCTGGCTCTCTATGTTGCCGGGTCAGTGGTACTGGTTGCCCAGCCTAGTGTAGACAATCTGCTGGCAGCCATTAACCAGCATAAGCCCACTTGTTTCAATGCAGTGCCTGCTATGATAATCGGGCTTAATCAGCATCCTGATACCCCTCAATCCAAAATAAAAGAAATTCGGGGTATGGTATGCGGTTCAGCGCCTCTGCCGGTGGAGGCCTTCAAGAGGTTTGAGGAACTGTCCGGGGCTCGTATTGTAGAGGGTTATGGTATGTCAGAAACCTCTAATATTGTAACCGGTAATCCCGCTTATACCCGCAGAAAAATTGGCAGTGTAGGGGTTCCATTTCCTGATGTCGACATTCGTATTGTCGATCTGGAGGATGGTACTACCGAAATGCCGATGGGAGAAAAAGGCGAACTGATCTGCCGTGGTCCCCAGTTGATGAGCGGATACTGGGAAAACCCGGAGGAAACAGCTGATTCTCTGCGCGATGGCTGGTTATATACGGGTGACATTGCCTATATGGACGAAGATGGTTTTATTTTTATCGTGGATAGGAAAAAAGATATGCTGATCTGTAGTGGTTTTAATGTCTACCCTCGCGATATCGATGAAGTTATGTTCACACACCCCAAAGTGATTGAAGCATGTACTATAGGTGTACCGGATCCCAAACGCGGGGAAACGGTAAAGGTCTTTGTAGTCTTAAAGCCTGGGGAAAGCATGACTGAACAGGAAGTCATTGATTATTGTAAGGAACGCTTAGCGGGCTATAAAGTTCCCAAGCTGGTAGAATTCATTGATGAGCTACCCAGGACTTCGGTAGGGAAAGCAGATCGTAAGGCACTACGCGAGTGGGAAAAATCCAGAATGAAATAAGCAGGATATATGCCGGTTCACTTTGCTGTTATAGCGATTGAACCGGCGCTTATAGCAAAGGAGGAGTCATATGAACAGCTATGACGTAGTGGTCATAGGGGCCGGAAACGGTGGTTTGACCTCCGCCGTCTCTCTAGCTCAAAAAGGGCTCAAAGTCTTACTGCTGGAGCGACACAATATACCAGGGGGATGTGCTACCAGTTTTTGCCGTGGACGTTTTGAATTTGAAGTCGCCCTGCACCAATTAAGTGGTTTGGGGACCCCTGACAAGCCGGGCCCCTTGCGCAGCTATCTGCACGGCCTGGAGGTGGTAGATGAACTGGAATGGGTAGCGATGGAAAACCTCTATCGTATTGTTCTTCCCGGGAAGCTGGATCTCACCCTTCCGGCTGAAAAAGATGCATTAATATCGGTTTTACAAGCACGCTTTCCGGCTGAAAAAGAATCTATTGTACAATTTTTCGATATGCTATATAACTTTTTTTATCAGGTTATTCAGGGATTTTTCATGCGCGATCCGGAAATATCGAAAGAAAAATACCCTTTGTATTTTAAATATGCCCTGAAAAACACGCAGGAGATTTTAGATAAATACTTCACAGATTCCCTGCTCAAGCTGGCCTTAAGCCCCTACTGGGCTTATATGGGGATCCCTACCAGCCATCTGGCTTTTGTGGATTATGCGGCCTTGATGTTCCAGTATATAGAGTACAAACCCTTCCACCTCAAGGGCGGGTCGCAGGCTCTGTCCAATGCCCTGCTAGCCAGGTTCATTAAACATGGTGGCGAGGTACGCTTCAACTGTGCTGCTAAAAAGATCATGGTAGAAAATGGCCGGGTTACAGGGGTTATTACTGCAGATGATGACATCATAGCCTGCGAGCGAGTCGTTTCAAATGCTTCTACAGTGGTGACCTATACGGAACTTATTGATGCGGAAAAAGTACCGGAAGAGCAGTTTGAGATCATGAGCAGCAGTACCATAGGGACATCGGCCTTTACTGTGTATATTGGCCTGGATTGCGAAGCAAGGGATTTGGGCATTGACGAATCAACCATCTTCTTTTACGAAAGCGCGGATCCAGATCAACAGGCATCCGCGGTCAGAAGTCTGGATATGAGCCAGGATCCTTTTCTTTTGAGCTACTATAATCTTGCTGATCCGGAGGCTTCTCCTCCCGGCACAAGCCAGCTTGCTATTGTCAACATGGCCTATGCAGACCCCTGGCTGCAGGTTCCGCCCGCTGAGTACCAGCAAATGAAATATCATTGTGCAGATACCATTCTCAACCGGGTGGAAGAATTGTTTCCCGGCTTCAGAGATCACATTGAAGAAATAGACATTGCCACCCCGGTTACGCACATGCGTTACTTGGGGAGTCCGGGTGGAGCATTCTATGGCTTTGATCAGTATGCAAAAGATTCCAACCTGTTTATTTCTCCCCGGGCGCCAATTCAGGGGCTTTTCCTGGCCGGGGCATGGGTAGGTGCAGGCGGGTTTCAACCTACCTTGATGTCGGGTGGGGCTGCGGCCAGAGCTGTCCTTAGAGATATGAAAAAATAGGAGGTGAGCATGTGAAAGATTATCGTTTGGACATAGAAGGTTATCGCGAATTATGTAAAGAAATAGAGGTACTGCGCAAATACGGTCACGACTACCGAATGGATAAAGGAAAATGGGCTCAGTATGTAAACAGGCTTCATCCCCAGCGCTTGAAGCTACGCGTCTCAGAGCGGATTCAGGAAACAGCCTCCACCACTACCTTACGCCTAGTTCCGGTTGAAGGCTATTTACCTCCCTTCCAGGCGGGGCAGTATATTAACCTCTTTGTCGAGATCGGTGGAGTCCGTACCAGCCGTCCTTATAGTATCTCCTCTTCTCCCACCCAGATAGCATACTATGACATTACAGTGCGGCGAATTCAAAATGGTTTTGTTTCAGATTATCTCTTAGACAAAATTGCTGTAGGCGATATACTGGAATCCGGTTCTCCGACCGGAAATTTCCATTACAATCCGCTCTATCACGGTAATGAGCTGGTTTTTATTGCCGGGGGAAGTGGTATCACCCCTTTCATGAGTATGATCAGGGAAGCTATCGATCGCGGTCTGCAGCGGAAAATCCATCTCTTATATGGCAGCCAGACATTGGAGGAGGCCATATTCCATCATGAGCTTACGGAAAAAGCCGAGCATCATCCCAGTTTCAAATATCACCTGATCTTATCGCAGCCACCGGAAGGATATACAGGGCTGAGCGGACTGATTGATGAGCAAATGATTAGCAGGCTGGTTGGTGATAGTCAGGATAAGACCTTCTACCTGTGTGGCCCTCCAGCGATGTATGAATTTTGTTTACCAGCCTTACAGTCCTTAGGAGTGCCAAGAAAAAGGATCAGACGCGAGCTTTATGGCGCCGTCAGCGATATTCATAAGGCACCAGGCTGGCCAAAAGAAGTCTCCACTCAAAACCAAGTTACCGTGGATATTAAAGGGGGCAGAGCTGTTCCGCAGAAGCTGAAAGCTCAGACTGGAGAGCCATTAGTGGTAGCCCTGGAACGAAACGGCATACAGGTGCCGACCAGCTGTCGCTCTGGAGAATGCAGTCTATGCCGGATCAAGCTATTGTCTGGTAAGGTTTTTGAATTTCCCGGGGAACATGTACGAAAATCAGATCGTGACCATGGCTACGTTCATGCTTGTGAAAGCTATCCATTAACTGATCTGGAAATTCTACTTTAACTCATGGGAGGAAATAATATGACTGAATACAAAACACTCTTGTTATCAAAAGCAGACCGGGTAGCCATATTAACCATTAACCGACCGGAAAAGCTTAACACCATAACAGTGGAAATGTGGCAAGAGCTGGAGCAAGCTGCCAAGGAAATCGAAGCGATGGATGATCTGGGTGCCGTAGTCATCAATGCCAGTGGCGATCATTTTACCGCCGGGATTGATCTAGGAGTATTAAATGAATTTAACTCGGAATTTGTAATGAAAAACCTTTCCTGGGCACAATCTGTTTATAGCAAATGGGAAGAACTTTCCGTACCGGTGATCGCAGCCATGCAAGGGGTATGCTATGGCTCAGGAATTGAACTGGCATTGGCCTGCGATATTCGCATTGCGGCAAAAGATGTCCGCATCTCGATTCCTGAAGTGCGTTTTGGTTTATCGCCCGATATGGGAGGGACCACCCGTTTACCCCGCCTGGTAGGACCGGGGCAGGCGAAACGCTTAATTATCGGCTGTGAGGAAATTGATGCTGAAGAAGCTAAGAACATTGGCCTGGTGGAGATCGTGGTGGAAAGAGATCAGCTCATGGAACGGGCCATGAATCTGGCTAGAAATATTGCTGATCAACCGCCTGTAGCCGTTCGTATGGCCAAAAAAGGCATTAACCTGGCCACCGAAAGTAGCCTTATGGCAGGGCTATATTTTGAACAGGCTCAGTCTATTTACTGCTGTGGCACCCAGGATCAAAAAGAAGCTATCCAGGCTTTTTTCGAAAAAAGAAAACCAGTGTTTTCTGGCAGGTAAGATAAGTCCTGCATAGTAAAAACTACCTGCCGTAATCTTCTTCGAATGGTCCTTACAAAAACTCTCTTTCGGGGTTTCAGACCCCTGGTTCATTCTATAAAATTAAGGCGTTTCCGGTGCTTTCTAACCGCAGCACAGGAGACGTCTTTCTTTTTGTAATAATTACCATCGTTCAGAGCTGAGCAACTTCTCTTATACGGCAAAAAAATCAAGTGAACGTATCTTAAATTGCAAATTGCAGGCCCTGCCTTACAGTCATAAACCTGGTAAAACTTCATTTATCAAAAAATTCTGGCTCAATGACATTGTTGTGACACCGCCATCCGGTAAAGTCTAGATAAAGATAGGTGGAGGTGGTCTTAATGTCCAATGTTATTCAGCTATCCGCACAGTTAAACCGGGCTCACCTTTTGCCTGGCGAAGTAGACAATATTTATCTGGCTCTAAAGATACAGGGTAACAAAGTGACAGCAGCCCAGAGATCAGCACTTAATTTAGGGATGGTTATGGATCGCAGCGGATCTATGGGTGGTGAAAAGATTGAATATACCCGGCAAGCTCTAGCCTTTTGTATCAATAACCTTGATGCCGCAGATATTTTATCAGTGGTAGCTTTTGATGATCAGGTTGAAGTCATCCTGCCACCGGGACCAGTAATAAACAAAGATCTGGCCAAAGCAGAAATAGCTGCTATTGAGGCCCGGGGAATGACCAATCTATCTGGGGGTGTAATGACTGCTCACCATCTGGTTAAGGCTAACCAGGTATCTGAAAAAGTCAATCGCTTGATCATGATGACGGATGGTTTAGCCAACCGGGGGATAATCGAGCCCGAGGAATTAGTTAAACTTGCTGCCAATATTAGTAATTCCGGGCCAGCATTAAGCTGTATTGGAGTCGGTAGAAATTTTGATGAAGATCTCTTAGCCCAAATGGCCGAGGCAGGCAGGGGCAATTTTTATTTTGCGGAGAATCCAGACGATATCCCACCCATATTTGCCGAGGAAATGCAGGGATTATTGCAAGTAGTAGCCCAGGGTATCATGCTTCAGATTAAACCCCAGGCAGGGGCACAGATCTCCAGGGTTTTTGGCTATAAACCCAGTATAGGAGAATATGGCAGCATTATATTAAACTTG
>DUSB01000092.1 GCA_012840625.1 Syntrophomonadaceae bacterium | reverse complement strand
TGTTGACCAGGAAGTCAAACCAACTATGATGGTTGCCTAAGAAAAGAGCAATCATGTGATAGTTGGAACATTAAGCAGATATTCTCCAAAGTTGGGGGGTCAAACCGCAAGGATGACATTGTTCATGCTGTGGTTGATAGCTTGGTTCAGGAAGTATTGCAGGAAATTTCACAGCTATCTCACTTAAAAGGAATGAGTGGTGAAGAGAAACTAGATAAAGTTCTGTCTACTTTCTGTTCTTGGATGGCCAGAGAAAGGGCGGTTATGGAACACCTGTCTCAGCATAAGCATGGTACTTTATATGGCGGGTGTTCCCGGGAAATGAATAAGCAGATGCTTCCTATTCTGGAGGAGATAATTATCCAGGCAGTTGAAGAGGGAGATTTTAATACTTCTTATCCCCGTGAAGCTGCCATAATGGTTCTAGCCAGCTGTCAAAGCATTTTTTACGGTCAGAACTCCAGCCTGCTAGATGATGAATCTTTATACCAAGCTTTTATAGAATTTGTCCTCCATGGACTGCATTATAGACCGGATAAGCCGGGTAACTATCGGCAAAAAATCTCTTAGTCAAAGTATGGAGTATAAATGGAATCGAGGTGAGTAGGTATCGGGAAAAATATACAGGCGTACCTAAACACTCAAACGGAGAATTATAATCTGGCACCATCTAACCGGTGGGAATTTATTAGAAATGCATTTAGAGAGGAGAGGATTTCATGAGATCTGCCAAAGAATTAGTTAGTACAGCAGTTTTAAATCAGGGTATTAAATACATCCAACAGAATCCGGCGAAAAATGCCTCGAAATTGGTCAACTGGGGTTCTAAGCTGGTTACTCGTGAAAACCATAAAGAATATGCCAAATCATTTCAGGAATTTATCAATAATAAAGAAAGCAACTGGTATCAGCTTACCATGAAGGCTTTAACCGAATATGATAATGATCTGGTGAAAAATTTTATCATTAATTTTTTTGTTTACGGTACCATTATTGGTGTTCCGATACAGGATGAGAACCGGGAGCGTTATGGTTGCAATATACCATGGGCTGTTTTGATGGATCCTACTGCAGCATGTAACCTTAAATGTAAGGGGTGCTGGGCATCGGAATATGAACAAAAGGATTCCCTCAGCAATGAAACCATGGATCGCATTATCCGGGAAGGGAAAGAACTGGGTATATACATGTATCTATTTTCTGGCGGGGAACCTCTGGTACGCAAGAAAGATCTGCTGAGACTGGCCAGAAAACATGATGATTGTATTTTCCTGGCTTTTACCAATGGAACCCTGGTGGATGAGCAATTTGCCAGGGATCTCAGGAAAACGGGTAACTTTGCCCTGGCTATCAGTGTTGAAGGCAGTGAAGAAGAAACCGATATGCGCCGTGGCGAGGGAACCTACAAAAAGGTTATGAACGCTATGGATCTTCTGAAAAAAGAAGGGGTTCCTTTTGGTTTTTCCACCTGTTACCATCGATACAATACTGAATCAGTGGGGTCAGATGAATACGTTGATCATATGATCGATAAAGGCTGTCTCTTTGGTTGGTACTTTACCTACATGCCCATTGGTAAAGATGCCGATGTAAATTTATTAGTTACACCCGAACAGAGGGAGTACATGTACCATCGGGTAAGGGAAATGCGTGATACCAAGCCTATTTTCACCATTGACTTCTGGAATGATGGGGAGTTTTCGGAAGGATGTATTGCTGGGGGTAAGAAGTATTTGCATATCAATGCCAATGGTGATGTGGAACCCTGTGCCTTCATCCATTATTCCAATGTAAATATCAATGATGTCAGCCTGCTGGAAGCGCTGCAAAGTCCGATTTTTATGCAGTATTATCACGGCCAGCCCTTTAATGACAACCACCTGCGTCCCTGTCCATTGCTGGATAATCCAGAGAAGCTCAGACAGATGGTGCACGAATCAGGGGCTTATTCAACCCAGCCCATCGATCGTGAGGATGTTGATGAATTAACTGCGCGTACGGTGGAGGTTTCACAAAAATGGGCTATTACAGCTGATTACTTATGGAAACAACATCTTAAAGAGATGGAACAGCAGCAGATAGCACAATAAAAAAATTGACACCTTGCATGGGCTCTGATAACATCACCATATATAGAAGAACTGCCAGCTTCTGGGAGAAACGCGAAAGTGTGTCTAGGGTTCCGCTTGCAATGCATGGTCTGGTCCAAGTGGCACAGGTGCATAAGCACTACACCGTATAGGGATAAAAGCCCAGGCGGAGAGGTTTCGGTTACGAAACGTTCTGCCTGGGCTTTCGTATTTTTGCTTATTGGGGAATAATAAGAATAGCATAAAAAAAGGAGATGAAGTTAAATGTCAATGGTAGGAATTATTATGGGCAGTGATTCTGATCTTCCAGTTATGAAAGAAGCCTGCCAGGTTTTGGAGCAGTTCGGCGTTAAATATGAGGTCACGATCTGTTCTGCTCATCGTGTCCCTAGTGAAACGTCGCGCTATGCCCGTGAGGCGATAGACAAGGGAATGGAAGTTATTATTGCTGGCGCGGGAGGTGCAGCCCACCTGCCCGGTGTTATTGCTGCCAATACTGTATTACCGGTGATTGGAGTACCAATTAAAACGGCCAGCCTTTCTGGTCTGGATTCCCTTTATTCGATTGTACAGATGCCGCGTGGAATTCCTGTGGCCACTGTGGCTATTGATGGAGCTGCCAATGCCGCTTTGCTGGCGGTACAAATTATGGCAGTAGCGGACAATGATCTTCGTCATAAATTTACGACATATAAAGGAGAAATGGCTCGCAATGTAATGGCGAAAAACAGCCGCCTACAGGAGCTGGGGATAGGAGAGTACCTGAAACTCAAGCAGGAACAGTAGATAATTGTCAGCTAGATTATGCCAGAAATGGCTATACTATGGCAGAAATATTAAGCAGCTGCTTGTGTATAGAAATGGCTGTTTATGAAGTAGGGGAAGAACCGGGCAGGATTCCAGAAAAAGCAGTAGAACGTATTAAACTAAGAGCAATCCATTTTAACTTTATACTTCGTATTTTGATTCCATAGCCATAGACGGTAAGTTAAGGAAGGGTACTGCGGTGGAACAGGAGACGCTTGTGAAAAAATAAAAATCGGCCTTGCGATCAGGGATCATAATAATTGCGGTTGGTCATACCAGGTACAATACCTGGCTTTTATATTCGTAGAAGAGGTGATCAGAAATTGCTTAGTGATAGGAACTACCATGACATGGGACTGAGTGGTGCAGAATATGCCAGCACTGTTAACATTATGAGTTCAGAGCCTAATTTTTTAGAGAAAGGCATCTGGCCTCTTATGTGGTCTGAACACTGTGGACATAAAAACTCCCAGATCGTACTAGGTAAAGAGATCGGTGAGTATATTGATCTTTCAATACAGGGCAATCAAGTGCTCAAGTTTCCGCTGGCTGAAGTTAAACTACCTGGGGGGAGGCAATCAAGTGCTGTATGAAGTAGACGATAAATTTAAAGATGAGTGTGGAGTTTTTGGTATCTTTATGAATCATCCAGATCAGGAGACGGATGCTGCCCGAACTACTTTCTATGGCCTTTATGCCCTTCAGCACCGGGGACAGGAAAGTGCCGGGATTGCTGTTTCTGATGGACATGAAATTCGACTCCATAAAGGGATGGGATTGGTATCAGATGTCGTCCATCCTGAAAACATTGAACATTTACCGGGATATATTGCTATGGGGCATGTCCGCTATTCAACCATAAATGACAGCGGTCTGGTCAACGCCCAGCCGCTGGTATTTCATTACCTAAAAGGTATGATTGCTCTGGCCAATAATGGTAATCTTACCAATTCGGTGGAATTGAGCAAACGATTAGCTACCTATGGATCCGTATTTCAGACTACGGCAGACACTGAACTGATTGCTGGCCTGCTGGCACGTTATTCACAGGATGCGATGGAGGATGCCCTGGCTAAATGTATGATTGATCTTAAAGGAGCCTTCGCCCTGATTATTATGACAGAAGATCGTCTGATAGGGGTTCGTGATCCCATGGGGATCCGTCCTCTTTGTCTGGGCAAATTAAATAATGATTATGTATTGGCATCTGAATCAGCCGCCCTGGATACCATTGGAGCAAAACTAATCAGGGATGTGGAACCCGGCGAAATCGTGGTCATTGACAGCGAAGGTCTTCATTCTTTGCATATTATGCCTGCTCCTCGTAGAGCCCATTGTATTTTTGAATACATTTATTTTGCCCGACCTGACAGCACCCTGGATGGAATTAATGTAACCCTGGCCAGAAGAGCTCTGGGGCGGGAACTGGCACGTGAATGCAGTTTTGATGCAGATCTGGTCATCTCTGTCCCTGACTCTGGCACAGAAGCTTCGCTGGGTTATGCTGAAGAATCGGGGCTTCCTTTTCAACAGGGATTAATGAAAAACCGCTATGTAGGGCGTACTTTTATTCGGCCTACTCAGCAAATGCGCGAGTTGGGAGTGCGCTTAAAACTTAATGCGATTAAAGAAATCGTAGCCGGACAGAGAATTATTATGATTGATGATTCAATTGTCAGGGGAACTACCAGTAAAAAGATCGTAGGCATGTTGCGTGAGGCAGGAGCTAAAGAACTTCATATGCTGGTGGCATCTCCTCCGACTAGGTTCCCCTGTTATTATGGAATTGATACATCCCGGCGTGAGGATTTGATTGCCAATATTATGAGTCAGGAAGAGATATGTAAGCATATTGGTGCAGATAGCCTTCGCTATATAAGCATTGAAGGAATGTTCCGGGCTCTTGGCAGTGATGGTTCTGATTACTGTGCTGCCTGTTTTAGTGGAGAATATCCGGTGGGATTAGAGTCGATAGAAGCCAAATAAATGGAGGTATATGATGGCAGAAAATGGCATGAGTTATAAAGACGCTGGTGTCGATATTGATGCGGCTAATGCATCGGTAGAACGTATTAAAAAATGGGTCAATCAGACCAAACGTCCGGAGGTTATAGACGAGATAGGCTCTTTTGGGGGTCTTTTCGCACTTCCCCAAGCTTATCGCGAGCCGGTTTTGGTTTCTGGTACTGATGGGGTGGGAACGAAATTAAAAATTGCTCAAATGATGAATAAACATGATACCGTAGGCATTGACCTAGTAGCGATGTGTGTGAATGATATCCTGGTTCATGGAGCAGAACCACTGTTTTTTTTAGATTATATTGCCGTGGGAAAATTGGATCCCCAGCGGATCGAAGCGCTGGTAAAGGGTGTTAGCGAAGGATGCTTGCAGGCTGGATGTGCCTTGATAGGCGGAGAAACGGCGGAAATGCCGGGATTTTACGGGGTAGATGAGTATGATTTAGCGGGATTTGCTGTTGGTGCAGTAGAAAAAAGTGAGGTCATTAACGGAAGCCATATACAGGCCGGGGATACCATTATTGGTCTTCCTTCTTCCGGCCTGCATTCCAATGGTTTTTCTCTGGTTCGTAAAGTCCTGCTGGAAAAGGCGGGATATTCGCTGGATCGTTACATAGCTGCTTTAGGGAAAACCCTGGGAGAAGAACTGATCACTCCTACCCGTATTTATGTCAGCATCATCCAGAAGCTGCTGCCAGAGGTCCCCATTCATGGGATGGCTCATATTACCGGGGGAGGGATTCCTGAAAATCTACAGCGCATTCTTCCGGCGGGTCTGGGGGCTGTTATTGACGAACAGGCCTGGGAAAAGCCTCCTATTTTTTCACTCCTACAGGAACTGGGAGGGGTTTCAAAGCAGGATATGTATCGTACGTTTAATATGGGAATAGGATACATCATGGTCTTGGCTCCAGATCATCTTGATAAAGCGTTAAAGTGCTTGCGCTTTAACGAAGAAAAGTATATAGTGTTAGGGAAGATTAGCCAGGATATCCAGGGAGTTGACATTCGATGAGGCAAATAATGAGCCCCGGGAGACTGCATTTAGCCATACTGGCTTCCGGTCGGGGCAGTAATTTTGAAGCTATACTTCGCGCCTGCCAGCAAGGTGAACTGGATGGGCAAATCGAGGTTTTAATCAGTGATCAACCTGATGCGGCGGTGCTTGAAAAAGCTGAGAAAGCAGGGGTTCCTGCACTTCTTATACGCCCGGCAGACTATACTAGTCGGGAAGCCTATGAAGCTGAACTGGTTCGGCTGCTTGAAGAACATGGGGT
>DUSB01000091.1 GCA_012840625.1 Syntrophomonadaceae bacterium | reverse complement strand
TTTGAATATCATCTACCGGATAACCAGCCAGTATCCCTGCATAAAGGCCTTCCATAACCCCGTCTTTTACTGCCTGACGATATTCTCCAGGCAGCTGTTCAGCCGGAGCCTTATCAACAAAACGCCTGCCTTCCCCTTCTGCCAGAGGACTGACTTCCAGAATAACGTGAGCAAACTGCCCGCGTTCTGCAATTTGTTTCTCATATAGAATCTCTGCGCTGCCTATGTCGGTTACGGTTTCTTTATAGGCCACCTGTGGATGACCTACATTGGCATCGACTTTAAATTCACGCAGGAGACGATCAATAATAATATCCAGGTGAAGCTCACCCATACCAGATATGATAGTCTGCCCGGTTTCCTCATCGTAACGGGTTTGAAAACTCGGATCTTCCTCCGCTAGGCGCTTAAGACTTTCGCCAATGCGCTCCTGGTCGTCCCTGGTTTTAGGTTCAATGGCAATGTCAATCACCGGCTCCGGAAAGTCAATGGATTCAAGAATAATCTCTCCGTCAGAAGAGAGTGTATCTCCGGTAGTCGTGTCTCGCAGTCCCACTGCAGCCAAAATTTCGCCTGCACAGGCACTGGAAACCTCTTCCCGATGATTGGCATGCATTTTCAGGATTTTACTCATACGTTCCTTTTTTCCCCTGGTACTGTTGATGATCTGATCTCCAACATTAATCCTGCCGGAATAAACTCGAAAATACGTTAGTTTCCCTACATAAGGGTCGGCAACGATTTTAAAAGCCAGGGCGCAAAAAGGTTCCCTAACATCCGCATGTCTGACTTCCTCATCCCCGCTATCGATATTCTTTCCCGTTATGGGAGGAATATCCAGGGGGGAGGGCAGATAATCCACCACTGCTTCCAGCAGCATCTGTACACCTTTGTTTTTAAAGGAAGATCCACACAAAACCGGAACAATAGTATTGTCTATGGTTGCCTTGCGCAGAGCTTTTTTTATTTCCTCAGCTTCTATGACATGCCCTTCCAGGTACTTTTCCAGGATCTTATCATCATGCTCGGCCAGTTTTTCCAGCAGATGCTCCCGGTATAAAGCCGCTTCTTCCTTTTCATGTGCATGTAGTTCTCGTTCTGTAAAAGAAGCCCCGGTAAGATCCTCGTATTCATATGCCTTCAGTTCTATAAGATCTATGATCCCTGTAAAGTCATCTTCAACGCCAATAGGTAATTGTATCGGTACTGCATTGCTGCCCAGCTGATCATTAATCATATGGACTACTCGCATGAAATCTGCTCCGGTACGATCCATCTTATTAATGTAGGCAACCCTAGGTACTCCATAACGATCCGCCTGGCGCCATACTGTCTCCGACTGGGATTGCACCCCGGCTACAGCACAAAAAATCGCTATGGCTCCATCCAGCACCCTGAGAGAACGTTCTACCTCCATGGTGAAGTCCACATGCCCGGGTGTGTCGATAATGTTTATGACACAGTCACCCCAATAACAGGTCGTAGCAGCAGAGGTTATGGTAATACCTCTTTCCTGCTCCTGACTCATCCAATCCATGGTGGCTGTTCCCTTGTCAACTTCCCCTAACTTATGGACCCTACCGCTGTAATACAACATCCTTTCAGTGGTAGTGGTTTTACCGGCATCAATATGGGCCATGATACCTATGTTTCGAATCGTAGCTAAAGCAGAACCATCATCCATATAAACACTCCCTGACCGCTATAAACTACCAACGATAGTGGGCAAAAGCCTTATTAGCTTCGGCCATTTTATGAGTTTCTTCTTTCCTTCTAACAGCTCCACCGCCACCGTTTGCAGCATCCATGATTTCTCCGGCCAGGCACTCGGCCATCGTCTTTTCTCCACGTTTCCGGGTAAAGTATACCAGCCAACGAATCGCGAGAGTCTGTCTGCGTTCTGGCC
>DUSB01000090.1 GCA_012840625.1 Syntrophomonadaceae bacterium | reverse complement strand
GTAATAAAAAGATCCAACCTTTCTCCTTCTAATTCTTCCCCAACCAAGATTTTTTTAATCCCGTTCATTGGTACCCTCCTGCTTTTCATTTTGCCATATAAAAATGAAAAATAAGATTCCACCCATTACTATCGCCATATCTGCAATATTAAAAACAGGCCACCAACCGATACTGATAAAGTCAATCACATATCCATAAAACCAGCGATCAATAAAATTTCCTATAGCACCACCAATTAACAGTGCAGCTGCATATTGGCCCAGGGGAGGAAAAGAATAGCGGGAATATAAATACAAGATGATAGCAATAACAATAAAAGCCATGATTAAAAAGAACCAGGATTTTCCCTGCATAATACCGAAAGCAGCTCCATAATTATGTACCAGAGCAAAATCCAGAACACCAGGAACAACTTCCCAGCTCTGTCCCCAAACCATTTTAGATTCAACTGTGAACTTGCATAGCTGATCAATAAATATAACAGCTATAATCGTCAGCCAAAAACGCAATACAATTCCTCCTATTCGGCACACAATCATTATTATTCTACGCGAGTCTTTAAGTGTTGACAAACAAAAATGATACCTGGTTACTGTAAGCATATATTTACAAGTCAGGCGATTTTATGGTATGCTAGTAATAATATAATACCTTAAGCACGCCGTCGAATTCGATGGCGTGCTTCTACATTTAGATATGAACCCACTTGGGAGAGGCTGAGGAGGCGGGGGATTTTGAGTAATAAATGTATACTATCACAGCAAGCTTTTGATCATTTGCATAAACATATGATGGAGTTTGAAGAAGAAAGCAAAGAATTCTTAGATGAAGTGCTTCAGGTTCCAAAAATAGAAAAGGAAAAATACATGGCTTTATTTACCAACTATTTGCAAAAATTAGAATCACTGGTGAAAAACGTGCAGATTACTGAAAACGGGAACAATCATCTGCCTTTCGTCACTATTGGAAGTCAGGTGGAATTACGCAACCTGGACAATAACCGTTTACAAACCCTGCGCATTATTTCACCTAAACAACATAAACCCCAGGAACGGTCCGTTCCTGGAGCAACCTATTTATCCCCAATGGGACAGGCGCTATTCTTAAAGAAAAAAGGGGATCAAATAGAAGTAGAGGTTCCGGCGGGTAAAATGCGTTTTGAAATCGAATCGATCATCTATCCACTTTAATAAGGCCAGCAAGAGCTTCAAAGAGCAGGAAAACTTCCCTGCTCTTTTATCATCTCTAAAATCTGCAACCCGATAGGCTATCATCCATGATACCCTGCTAGTCTGTTACTACTCTAAAGATATGACACAGACGATAAAGCTGCTTTGCCTCCCGGTCAAAATGATTCAGTATTCGCTCAGCATGTTGGGTTTTACCGCCATGTTTAACCTTGGGATCACTTAAATACATCGCCGGTAGCCCATCTAACATTAATTGTACCAGATGAACGTTTCCAGACTGACATGCTCTTTGCCTGGCTTCGCAGGCAAAAACATCGAAACGCTTCATCATATCTTCTTCATTTTTGTAATAAAAAGTGAAGTTTAAATCTCCACCGGCTACATCCTCTTCTTGATCAATAAAGTAGTCCAGTAAGATATGGAAGCCACAAATCCAGGGAAAATAATCGTCCCGTATCTTCTGACTGTCTTCTTCAGTTGTATCAGGATGGCAGGCCAATTCAAATAAGGCAAAAATGCCCAAGGTAGAACCAGCTGCAGCGCTAAATTCCTGCCATTTAATTTCCGGATTGTCATTGTTTTCCAGCGCCCATTTCATTAAGGCTTCTTCCCGAACAGCGGTATCAATGTGTTTATACACCTGCAGATCAATATAGCAAGATGCAAACCACAAGACATGAGAATAAACCTTATCATAAGAAGGCAGCTGTTCAATGCACTGCTGACAACAGTAAAGCAATTGATTTAAATAACCCCCATCATCCTTATGTGGGTAGAAGGCATAATAATCCTGTGGTATGTTCCCCGGAGTCAGAGCGTCAATAAGAACCTGATGCAGCTGCCGAAATGCCTGCAGATCATAACAACCGGCGCGATCACAAAGATTATCCAGGTAATCGCAAATGGTCTGATAGGCAACAATCAGGGTAATTAAGATTTTCCGGTAATATCTGGCCTGGGTAGCCGCAAAAACTGCACCTCCCTGACAATGGAAAGTTTTTCTTGATATGCTGCTGCAGGCTTGTTGTTTTAATACTGGATCATTACAGTTTTTTGCCCTGTGCTGCCATCGAGAAAGCTGACAGCGAACTGCGGGCAGAACCAGTACGATATAGCGTCTCAGCAATTGATTTTGGGCCCTTTTGTTCTTGCACTGTTTCTTTTCAGGCCTGTAGGCTAGATTGGTCTGCATAATATACCATATCCTTTGCAAATTGCCTCTCCGTTTTACACAGCTTATGATAATAATCATTCAAAAGATAATCTGCCAGAGACTGTAATTGCTGTAATGCCGGTACAGCAGGAAGATGCTCCAGCTGTCGAATGGCGGCCTGTAAATACTCCTCAGCCGTATTTAAACAATATTTGACTGCTCCAGTACTGTATAGTGCTGCAATCAACTGCTGCCACTGCAAGGGTGAAAGTTGCCGCGTAGAAAATAGGTCTGATAGCCACTGTTGATACTTTTTATCTTGCATCAGAGCAATTAAGGGCAGGGTTACATTGCCCTCCTGCCAGTCACTTCCCACCACCTTGTTCCATAAAAGCGGATCAGCCAGATAATCGAGCAGATCATCGATAATCTGGTAGGCATAGCCAAGACACAGCCCGTATTTCTCCAGCATTTTAACCTGTGCTGGAGAAAGCGCAGCAGTAATGGCTCCAATTTTACAGGCGGCTGCAAAAAGACAGGCTGTCTTGCCATGAATCTTTTGCAGATAGTCTTCCTGTTTTATTTGCAGCTGGCAGGCCATATTCATCTGAGAAATTTCCCCCATACACATGGTTTTAATTGTTTCGGTAGCAATTTCCATCACCGCCGGCAAGGTGTATGTGTTGATCAAATGAAAGGCCTGGGCAAAAAGGTAATCTCCTAATAAAACTGCTGCCTGATTGCCCCAGAGACCATTGATGCTATCCTGACCCCTGCGAGTTGAGGCACCATCAATCACATCATCGTGGACCAGCGAGGCCATATGAATAAGCTCCACTGCCACAGCCATATCCCGCACCCTATCGGGATCACTTTCAGCAAAAGAAGCTGATAGGTATACTAAACGTGGACGTATCAGCTTGCCGTTGCGGCTGGTAATATGGACAATCATTTCATGGGGACATGTATGGCTGGATAATAATACTTCTTTTATACGCTGACCAAGTATTTCATCTGAAAAGGGGGAAAGCAGTGGTCTGCTCTTATCCGGCTCCATGGGCGTTCACTCCTTGTGGAACAATTTACTAACAGTTTGCCCGGCCGGGTAATAAACTATGCTAGCGACCTTTTAAAACCCTGGATTTTATTTGCTCGTGAGCCAGCCATTCTATGGTGTCGTCCAGAGTATGCTGCCAATCTGTTCTGATGCCACGCCGCTGTACCATAGTTTGAATAAAGTAATCTGCAATATGCGGATTTTTAGGCAACAGCGGTCCATGCAGATAGGTGCCAACCAGGTTCTTATAATTGATTCCTTCGGACCCGTCTTCACCATTATTCCCATAACCTTTTATTACTGAAGCAAAAGGGGAGGCCTTATCAGTAAGAAAGGTTTTTCCTGTATGGTTTTCAAAGCCGACTATAAACTGCTTTTGTCCTGTAATTGAATTTTCCAGTACAATATTGCCCACCATACGTTCCTGTGCCAGGGTGGTATAAAAGTCACATAGATTTAACCCCGACTGCATTCCCTCTGCAGTTTCATACTCCCGACCCAACAGCTGATAGGCATTGCCTATACATAATACCGGCAGCTGGTCCTCGACAGCCTGTTTAAAATCATCTGCTCTGCTGGCCAGATCCCCATAGATGGATTTTAGTCCACGATCAGAACCACCACCCATGAAAACCATATCCACTTCATCAAAAGACAAAGCTGTCCCGATATGAACCGCCTGGACTTTACAGGGGAAACCATACCATTGCATACGTTTTTGCAAACAAATTATATTACCCCGATCAGCAAATAAATTCATCAGATCAGGATACATATAAGCTATAATAAAGGATTTCATACTCTACCCCTTTATGATGACGTTAACATTGATTGATCCTGCTGCTCCGCTGTTAAAGGAGAACCATATTGTTTTTGCAGTTTAAGTAAAATGTTCCTGCAGGCAAATAGAGCTGTATAACTGGATAAAATGTAAGCTGTTTCTCCCGGCAAGGATAAGGTCTCCAAAATTCCATCTTTAAGCGATGCGCTAATATGAATATGATCAACAGGCAGACCATCATACTTGATGCGCAGCGCCATATCCCCGCTTCGTTGCCCTGAACAGATATAATGCTGGGGCCTGCTGTGCTTATCTGCTAAGAAGGCAAAATCCACATCCCAAATCCATGAAATATCTCTCCCATCGGCTGCATTATCATTTAGAGCTATAAACAGATTCTTGCTGGCTGGATCCTGTGATAACATTTGCAGGGTTTGGTTGAAGCCGGTGGCGTTTTTTACCAGCACTAAAATCGTTTTTTTACTGTCTATGTTGAAGATCTCCATGCGCCCAGCCCGGGGTTCATACTTTGCTATAGCCTTTTGCACAGCTTCATCGCGCATCCCAACTAATTTAGCTAAAGAAACAGCCGCTAAAATATTATAGGCGTTATAGAATCCCTGATAAGGGCTATAAATCTCCATATCATTGACTTCAAATTGAATAGCAGGTGACATCCGTAAATTTTTAGCTATAAAATTAGCTCTGGGGTTACTGTTGCCGCATTCAGGACAGTAGTATTTGCCTAACTGTGCATAATGATAGCGTTCATACCTTAGCTTATGTCCGCAAAAAACACAGAACTGCCCTTCACGGTTATGTGTTGATGATGGTGAGTCATAATCTGTTTGATCAAAACCATAGTACCAGCAGTGAAGACCGGTTTCATTTTGAAAATGTGAAACCAGGGGATCATCGGCATTGAGTACCAACTCAATGTCCTGCCCCCTCACGGCATCCTTAATCAGATTAATCGTATGATCCAGTTCTCCAAAACGATCCAGCTGATCAGCAAAAAAATTAGTGATCAGAACCACCCGCGGCGAAATTTCCTTGATTAAAAGAGGTACATTGGCTTCATCCGCTTCCAGCAGGGCATAATCAAAATGGCGCGTCCCCATAAGATTGGTGGCCTCAATGAAGGACGTGGTAATCCCTCCCATCATGTTAGCACCTGCAGCATTATGGACATATGTATAACCCTCTTCTTTTATCATCGCCGCAATCATATTAGTAGTGGTGGTTTTCCCATTGGTACCCGTTACTATAAAGATCTCTTCATCAATGTTTGCAGCCAGATCGCTGAGGATAGCCGGATAAATTTTACGGGCTAAACGTCCAGGAAAATCAGTCCCCCCATATCCCAGCAACCGGCTGGCCCATAGCGCTAGTTTGGCAACAAAAATGGCCAGGATTTTACGCATCGCATCTTATTC
>DUSB01000089.1 GCA_012840625.1 Syntrophomonadaceae bacterium | reverse complement strand
ATTGAATAGCAACCGCTGCAGCAATCCCCAGCAGAATATTGATAAACAGAACCATAAGAGTTACTTGCTGATGCGAATATCCAGCCTGGACTGCCAGTTGATATACATGGGTTCTATGCGGCTGGGATAGCTTCTCACCCTGAGCCATTCTTCTTAAAAGAGTAATGGTTGCATCGGCAATAAAAACACCCAAAAGCATCAGCCATATAATAACAGAAACGGAAGAGCCTTTTTCCGCTATAATAGCCAATACTGCAAAAACATAGCCTAAAAACCCGCTTCCTACATCACCCATAAAAATTTTGGCCGGAGCCCAGTTCCAAACCAGAAAACCGCTGACAGCCAGAGCTAGAATGATACAAAGCCAGCCTATCCCTGCAGAACCACTCCAGAAAAGTAAAACACCAGCACAAAGCGCCACACTTACAGCCTCTGTGCCAGCTATCCCATCTATTCCATCCATGAAATTATACAGATTAATCAACCATACAATACCAATTACAGCAATTATATTACCGAACCAGCCTAAATGAACTTTCGTAAAGCCCATGTCTATCTGCGCAAACCCACCTAACCAGTATAGCGCCCATATAGCGGCCAGGAAATGCACCACTAATCTCCAGCGAGGACTAACATTACTCTTGTCATCTATCCATCCTATGGCAGCAATCATAAGGCCGCCCCCCAGTAAAGCTACCGCTGCATTGAGAGGGATTATTCCTAAAACAGTGATAAACACCACCGCAAAAAGAAAAACAGCTACTATCGCCAGTCCTCCCCCCCGAGGAGTATCCACCGAATGTGAGCTGCGTTCATTAGGAATGTCCAAGATGCTTTTTTCCAGGGTATATAAACGAACCAGAGCTGTGAGAAAATATGAAGCCAGTGCTGTTAAAATTAAGCCCAATATCACTCCGGTCAAATGAGCTGCCCCCTATCCCCAAATCACTATTCAAAACCTTATTAATTCACGTTAATTATTAATCCCCATTTTCTCCAATGCCTCAGTGAAACTGGTCTCTTTTTCAATACCTAACAAAGACTGTATCGTAGAATATGACGAAAAGTCAGAACTAACGGTTAGCTTATTTATTGTAGTAGAACTAAAAGGCACCCGGGGAAAGAGATCTGCAATACTACCTGCCCATCTAAGTAAAAATTCAGGGACATGAGGCACTCTAATCCTTTTACCAAGCGTATGACAAATACCAGCACACATTTCATTTACTGTAAGCACCTGCTGATTGGAAACAATATACCCTTTATGGTAGTAATCATTATACTCCAATAGCCTGCAAATGATCTCTACCAGGTCTTCCACATAAATAGCATTCTTCTTATTTTCCCCTGAGCCAGGTATTACGAACTTATTAGCTTTTATCGCATTTATCATACGCCCCATATTTCCCCGGTCACCTGGCCCATAAATCATAACTGGCCTTAAGATAACCCATGATACCTGATCATCTAAAATCCTGCTAATAGCTTCTTCCGCTAAAAGTTTGGACTTTGAATACATATTGACTGGATTTATTTTTAACTCCCCGTTTTCATCTGTAACCGGATAATCACCGTAAATACCAACAGTACTTAGGAATACAAATCGCCTGACATGCTTCGTTAGCAGAGCTCGGCACAGCTCTTCGGTAGCCGTTACGTTGGTCTGATAAAACTTTTCCCAATCCTGCTCACTTTTTTTATGAACGTGAACCATAGCAGCCAGGTGAATAACATCCGTTACTCCATCCAATAATGACTCCCAATCACATAAATTAATATCAAATTCTTTTATACTTAAAGACGGTGATTGAATATCATCAAAAACCGAAGCGGTTCCCGGGTAAACCCCGGCAACCACTGAATATCCTTCTATAAGTAGTCTCGACACTAAAGCCCGGCCTACCATGCCGCTAGCTCCAGTAACAAGAATTTTTTTAACCATATATAACCCTCAAGTCAGTAAATATGTATTTATATATTTGGCCTCTTATAATCCGCAAGAATGCTCTCATAAACAGCCATTGTTTTTTGGGCCATTTGCTCTACTGTGAAATATTCAGAAAACCTCTCAAAACCTTTATTACCCATAGAGCTTCTTAGCTGGGAATCATTTATAAGACGCGCTAGCCTCTCCTTCAAACACTCTTGATCCCCCCTGGGTATAAGATAGCCTGTTACCCCATCTATAACAGCTTCATTACACCCTCCTACATCAGATGTAATTACAGGCAAACCCGCCCGCATAGCTTCTAATATAGTGATGGGAAAACCTTCCCAATTGGATGTCAGTACAAAAACATCTGCATTTTCAAGCAATTCCGGTACATCAGTACATGCGCCCAGGAATCTTACCTTATCACTAATTTGTAATTTTTGAGCTAGCTCCTTAGTTGAAGAAAACAAAGGACCATCACCAACAAAATCTATTTCAAAGTCGTTCTCAGTCTGTAATTGGCTAGCTGCTTTTACTAGTAGTTGCTGATCCTTAGGTTCTGAAAATCGAGCTACCATTATCATCTTAACTTTATTGTTGCTATCTAGCCGTCTAACTCCTATATCTTCTAAAACTGGTATGCCATTATGTACAGTAACCAACTGTTCGGGTAATCCTACTGAATGTTTTAAGGCTAGTTTACGATCATATTCCGAAACACATATAATCTTATTGGCCCACCTTGCAGCTATTTTTTCTATAATAAGATAAAGCCTACGTCTATTATGGGAT
>DUSB01000088.1 GCA_012840625.1 Syntrophomonadaceae bacterium | reverse complement strand
ATTTCCGCGATTTCTTTTTCCGTTACCGAACTTGATTCTAAACTGCGCCTGGACAGCCATTCTTTGCGCTCATTTTCAATTTCCTCTTTTAATCTCTGTTCCTCATCACGCAGGCGGGCAGATTTTTCATATTCCTGTGCGTTAATCGATTCTTCTTTTTCCTGGATAATCTGCTGCAGCTGTTCTTCCTTTTCCTTCAGCTCCGGCGGCAGGATATAGTTTTGCAGCCTTACCTTGGAAGCGGCTTCATCAATCAGATCAATAGCCTTATCAGGGAGAAAACGATCCGATATAAATCGGGATGAAAGCCGAACCGCAGCCTCGATGGCCTCATCACTGATTTTTACCCCATGATGGGCTTCATAACGATCCCGAATACCCTTTAATATTTCCACACTTTCTTCCAGCGAAGGTTCTTCCACCATAATAGGCTGGAAACGTCGTTCCAGAGCAGCATCTTTTTCAATGTATTTACGATATTCATCCAGGGTGGTAGCCCCTACACACTGCAATTCTCCTCTGGCCAGGGATGGCTTGAGGATGTTGGCCGCATCAATAGCACCTTCTGCTGCTCCTGCACCAACAATGGTATGCAGTTCATCAATAAAGAGAATCACATCGCCTGCATTTTTAATTTCATTGACAATACGTGTCAGGCGATCTTCAAATTCTCCCCTGTATTTAGTACCGGCAATCATACTGGAAAGATCCAGCGCGATAACCCGCTTATGCGCCAGGGTCTCAGGCACTTTTTCCTCGTTAATCCGCTGGGCCAATCCTTCCACAATAGCCGTTTTACCGACACCGGGATCCCCAATTAAGACCGGATTATTCTTGGTGCGGCGGGACAAAATCTGTATAACGCGCTCGATTTCCCGATCCCTGCCAATTACAGGATCCAGACGCCCCTCCTGTGCATCCCGGGTAAGATCCAGACTGAAACCATCCAGAGTCGGGGTTTTGGACCGCTTGCGTTTGCTCTGGGTTTGGATGGCCGGGGTTGGCTTGTCTGCATATGATTCCTGGTTCATCATCCCCGGAATCTCTCCGCCCAGGAGTAGAATGACCTGTTGGCGAAGATCGTCCAGGCGTACACCCATGGAGAGTAATACCTGAGCCGCCACTCCCTCTTCTTCTCTTATAATCGCCAGTAGCAGATGTTCAGTGCCAACATAATTCACACCCTGCATACGGGCTTCATCAAAGGCTAAATTAAAGACTTTTTTGACTCGAGGCGTTATGGGTAGATCCCCATCCGGCCCTTCTGAATAAGATGGATCCTGACCGAGAAATTTCTTTACTTCCTCACGAACGTTATCTAAATCAATCCCCAGATTGGTCAAAGCACGGGCACCAATACCTTCCCCTTCTTTTAGCAGACCAAGCAGTATATGTTCGGTTCCGATGGCTGGATGACCTAACTGGCGTGCTTCTTCCTGTGCATGTAATACGGTATTCCTTGCTCTCTGTGTAAATCTACGAAACATCTTTAATGACCTCCTTCTATATGCTTATCAGTACCGGATAAAGGGAAAAAATCCTTTCGTTAAATCCTTATTTCATCCCGCGTAATTTCTCCTTTATGATCTCTGCACGAATCACATCGCGCTCCATTTCATCCATTTCTCTGGCAGCACGCCGCTGTAGATGAGCGGGACGAATAGCCACCATCAGCTGGTTTAAATCAAAAGGCGTAATACCCTGTAAAAGTCCCAGGTCAACCCCCAGACGAACATCGGATAAAAGTGCCAGGGCTTCCTGGGAAGTAATAATCTGAGCATGGGTGAGAATTCCATAGGCTCGCCCCACTCGATCCTTAAGCTGGTATGGCATTTCCTTCTTTAAATTATCCCGGATCATTTTTTCCTGTTCTACCAGTTGATGACTTACACCCTGCAGGTAATTACAGATATCTTCCTCGGTTTGGCCCAGGGTTACCTGATTGGAAATCTGAAAAAAGTTCCCCAGTGCTTCACTGCCTTCACCGTAAATTCCTCGAACAGCCAGACCCAGTTGATTTAAATTCTGAAAAACATAGCGTGCCTGTCCGGTAAATTGTATAGCCGGCAGATGCAGCATGACCGAGGCTCTTAAACCAGTGCCTACATTGGTGGGGCAGGCGGTTAGATAACCCCTTTTCTCATCAAAAGCGTAATCAAGCTCTGCTTCAAAGGCATCATCCAGAGACATGGCCTGCTGGCAGCATTGATCCAGATTAAGCCCTGGCTGCACACATTGAATACGGATATGATCTTCTTCATTAATCATGGTACAGATTGAACCTTCTTCATTAACCAGTACACCCCGATAAGCTGAATTGAAATGACTGAATTCCGGACTGATCAAGTGCTTTTCCATCAAGATCTGCCGATCCATAATGGAAAGCTCTTTCAGGCTGGCGAAATCCATCCCGTTTAAATTAGTATCGTCCTTTTCCCAAACCTGCCGAATAAGCTTCATTACTTCAGCGCCTTTTTCTTCGTTTAGCAGATGAGGAAAGGGCAGCTCATGGAGATTGCGCGCCAAACGCACTCGACTGCTGATAACTATGTCCTCACCATTTTCGGTCTGATCCATCCACTTAACATAGTTCTGAT
>DUSB01000087.1 GCA_012840625.1 Syntrophomonadaceae bacterium | reverse complement strand
CCGTGGGTAAGCCGATGGGGAGAAATTCCGGCGGCATAATTGGTAATAATAGATACATTGGCGTAGTGAATCCCCAGTTCCCTGGCCAGACAAACCTCAGGAACGCTGGTCATGCCTATGACATGCCCCCCTAACAGTTCAAACATTTTGATCTCGGCTGCACTTTCAAAACGGGGACCTTCGGTACATACATAGGTGCCGCCATTATGTACCGTCAAGCCTTTACTGCGACCGGTTGTTTCCAGCGCAGCACGCAGATCAGGACAGTAGGGTACGGTCATATCACAGTGCACCACGCCCGCTTCCCCACCTTCGTAAAAGGTGTGCTGCCGTACTTTGGTGAAATCTAAAAATTGATCTACAAAAACAAAATGCCCTGGCTGGAAATCCTCATACAGCGATCCTACTGCAGCCGTAGCCAGGATATATTCGACTCCCAACTGCTGCAGCGCTTTGATGTTGGCACGATAATTGATCAGATGCGGTGCCACACTGTGATCAGCTCCGTGCCGGGGAATAAAGGCTATTTCCTTGCCCTGGTAAGTGCCTATGCTTACCTTAACCGTACCAAAAGAAGTCTCTTCTTTTACAGTACGGACATCGTTTAGAATATCGGGATCATAGACCCCTGTACCTCCTATGATTGCATACTTTGTCATGTGCTATCCCCCTATGTTTTATTTTAATCTGCCATATCTGCAAACAATGCTTCTACAAATGCTTCGGCTGAAAAATCACGCAGATCTTCTATTCCTTCTCCGATTCCTACCAATTTAACCGGTATTTCTAATTCCTGCGCTACTGCAATAACAATGCCGCCTTTGGCGGTACCGTCCAGCTTGGTAAGTACAATACCACTTACACCCGTAGCCTCACCAAAGATGCGTGCCTGGCTGATGGCATTTTGTCCGGTAGTGGCATCAACCACCAGCAAAACTTCATGGGGTGCCGCGGGAAGCTCACGTTCGATAACCCGGCGTACTTTGGTGATTTCTTTCATTAAGTTGGCTTTGTTCTGCAAGCGACCGGCGGTATCAACAATAAGAATATCGGCCCGACGGGCCTGGGCTGCCTTCATGGCATCGAATACCACCGCTCCTGGATCAGCACCTTCCTGATGCTTGATCAGTTCTACCCCGATACGATCAGCCCAAATCTGCAGCTGATCAATGGCGGCGGCACGGAAGGTATCTCCGGCGGCCAGGATTACCCTTTTTCCTTCTTGCTTGTAGCGGTGAGCCAGTTTAGCAATGGAAGTGGTCTTGCCAGCTCCATTGACCCCCACTACCATGATCACCGTCAGATCAGCAGCTAGGTTTAGGGATTGATCCGTACCATCCAGGATGCTGCTGATTTCATCTTTGAGGATCCGGATGAGCTCTTTGGGATCATTGATTTTCTCTTTCTTGACCCGTTCGCGGATCTTATCCACCAGGGTGATGGTGGTATTCATCCCCACATCGGCCTGGATCAAGATATCTTCCAATTCTTCAAAAAACTCATCATCCAGTTTGCGGGTTGATTTGATCAGGGTATCGATTCTGCCGGTAATGTTGTCCCGGGTTTTACTCAGTCCTATTTTAAAGCGTTCCAAAATGCCTTTTTTGCTGCTCTCTTCGCTTGCTGCCGCTGCTTTCATCTCTTCTGATGGCCGGGCTTCGACTTCTTCCCGCACTGCAGACTGGGCCACAGACTCCTTGCCTTCTCGTTCTTTATCAGGTACTGCAGCTTTTTCCACTTCGGTATTTTCTGCCTGCTCCAGGATATCCGTTTCTGTCTGCGCCCTTTCTTCCTCTGTTTTCTTTTTCTTAAAATGATCAAAAAAAGTCATTCTTTCACCTCATTTTATTGGGCTAGCCCGCTATACTTTCTACTTCCGGCAGGGTTAAAGATAAAACCGAGGAAACTCCGTTTTGCGGCATGGTTACTCCGTAAATCTTCTTGCCTGCTTCAATGGTAGCCTGTCGGTGGGTAATAACAATAAACTGGGTGCTTTCCGCCATGTTTTTAATAAAATGGGCAAAGCGCACCAGGTTGGTTTGATCCAGAGCGGCATCAATTTCGTCCAGCAGACAAAAAGGTGCTGGCCGCAGCCGCAGCAGGGCAAAAATAAAGGCAATGCAGGTCAGCGCCCGCTCTCCCCCGGACAGTAAGTTGAGGGACTGAGCCTTTTTACCGGGCATCTTGACCATGATCTCTACCCCGGCTGTAAACGGGTCTTCTTCCTGCTGCAGGCTTAACTGCGCTTCACCACCTCCAAAGATCTCCCTAAAGGTCTGCTGGAAGCTTTCATCAGCCAGTGACAGGAATTGCTGGAAGTCTGTACTCATGGTTTTTTCTGTTTTTTGCAGCAGTTCCTCCAGGGATTCTCGGGCTTTTTCCAGGTCGGTACTCTGCTGGATAAGAAAATCATAACGCTCCTGTACCTGACTGTATTCTTCTATAGCATCCAGGTCTACTGACCCCAGTTCTTCCATCTGGCGGCGTATTTCTTCCAGCTGCTGCCTGAATTGGCGCAGCTGGGCAGGACTGAGATCGCTTTCCCACTGCTCTACCGCTTCATCGGCATATTTTTCTGCCCAGCGCCGGGTGAGGTTATCCATTTCACTTTCTAAACGAACTAGGCGCATCTGCTGCTGGTGCTGCGCAGCTTCCCTGCCGCTGAGGCTCCGCTGCAGTGGTTCTATTTCCCGGCTTAAGCTGTCAATAGCACGGATGCTTTCCTGTTCATCGGCCTCCCTTTGTTCTATTATGCTTACCAGGGCCATCTGCTCTTCCTGACGGGTCTGAAACAGAAAACGGTCCTGTTCCAGGCTTTGCACCTGTTTTTTCATCTCTGCTGCCAGCGACTGCAGGCTGTGCTGGATTTCGCTAATGGAGTTCTGGTAGGATTGCTGCAACTTTACAAACTGCTGCCGGTTTTCTTTCCTTTTCTCCAATTCCCGGGCTTTTCGCTGCCGGGTATCATGTAGGGAAGTCAAACGCTCCTGCAGCAGTTCAATCTGGTGTACGTCCTCTTGAATCCGGGAACGAAGCCCTTCCATGGCTTCAGAAAAGGCCTGATTTCGCTGCTGATATTCCTCATACTGCTGCTGTAATTCCAGTTTCTTGCTTTCACTTTCTTGCAGGTGCTGGTCTATGTTTGTCATCTCCCACAGATCGTTTTCCAGCTCCTGGCTGTACCTGCTTAGCTTTTTCTGCAGACTGTTAATCTCCTGCTCGATCATATCCCGCTGGAAGGTCTGTTTCATAAGTGTTTGTTTTTGCTGCTCCAGCTTATTGTCTATTTCTTCCATCTGCTGTTCCAGCTCCTGCAGCTCCTGCCCCCAAACCGCCAGCTCCTCTTTGCTCCGGCGGATGAGTTCTTTGATCTGCTTTGCTTCTGCCCTGCGCTGCAGGGGGGTGCTTCTTCTTTTCCGCTGTGTTCCTCCGGTCATAGCACCGCTGGCATTCAACAGCTCCCCTTCCAGGGTAACTATGCGCATACCGCTCTTTTCCCGGCGAAAAACATGCAGGGCGGTATCCATATCTTCAACAAGCAAGATGCGTCCCAGCAGATATTCAACCGCTTTTTCGTAGCGGGCATCGAAGCTAACCAGGCGGGAGGCCACCCCCAGCACACCCTGATAGGAGCTCAATCTCTCTACCAGGGCTGGAGATAGCTTATGTATTTTTAATATATCCAGCGGTAAAAAGGTTACCCGTCCGGCACCACTGCTTTTGAGGTAATGTATGGCTTCCTGAGCCTGATCTGCGCGCTCGACCACAATGTTTTCCAGTGCACGGCCAGCGGCGGTATCGATAGCCGTTTCCATGCCGCCCGGTACTTCGATAAGCTCTCCTATTACCCCATGAATACCGGGCAGGTTCTGCTTTTCACTGGCTTTCATGATGGCTTTCACTCCATCTGAATAACCGCTGTAGTTTTTATCCATTTCCTGCAGGGTGAGCAGGCGATTTTCCGTGTTCATCAGTTCCCGCGCTTTTTCGCTGCGCTGCTGTTCCAGGGTCTGTTGATTGTGGATCAGGGCCTCCCTTTCCTGTCTGATTGCCCGTAGTTGCACTTCTACCTGCTCGATAGCAGTACCCAGTTCATGCAAAGATGACTGCAACTGACTTAACTGCTCTTTCTGGCTGCGAATCTCTTCCCGGTTGCTGTCAACACGGATAGAAAGGCGCTCTTTTTTCTCTACGCCCTGTTTAATCAGCTTTTCCTGATCAATGATCTGATTATGGAGATCTGTTTCTGCCTGTACCCGTTCAAAGGCCTCTATTTTGTTCTGCTCCAGGTGGCTGTTTGCCTGCTGAAGGGCTGTCTGCAGCTGCTCCAATTCCTGCTGCTGCTGTGCCTGATCAAGCTGTATTTGCCGGTAGTCTTTTTCCTGTTCCTGCAATTCCTGATCCTGTCCCGCCAGTTCGGCATTGATTTGTTCCAGCATCTGCCTGTATTTCTCCAGGTCTTTATGCCCGCTCTGTTGCCGCTGTTGGATATTTTTTATCCTCTCTTCACCCAGCCGGCAGTCTGACTGCAGCTGCTGGCACTCTCTTTCCCGACTGTATTTTTTATCCCGCAGCTCACCCAACTGTTTACGCAGTTGTTCTCTTTTTTCCTGCTCTTCATGCAGCTGGTGGGATAAAGCGGCGATCTGCCCCTGCTCTTGTTCTATAGTCCGGGCAATGTCCTTAATCTCTGTTTCCCGGGCGTAAATCTGCTGGCGCAGCTGCCTGCCTTGTGAAGCCAGCAGGGTCTTTTCCAGGCTTTGAAAGGTCTCCTGCAATTCTAAATATTGTCTGGCTTTATGGGCTTTGATCTGCAGTTCCTCCCGGCGGTTGTTTAACTCAAACAAAATATCTTTTACCCGCAGCAAATCGGCAGCGGTTCTATCAATGCGCAGCTGTACTTCATCACGCTGCTGACGGTATTTGATGACTCCAGATGCTTCTTCCAGCATGAGGCGGCGATCAAATGGCTGCCCTTTAAGAACCGTTTCCAGCTCTCCCTGACCGATGATCGAATAGCCCTGTTTGCCCATACCTGTACCGGTAAAGAGCTGATTGATATCTTTCAAGCGTACCGGGCTGCGGTTGATGAAAAACTCACTTTCTCCACTGCGGTAATATTTTCGAGCCAGGGTGACTTCGTTATAGTCCAGGGGAAGGACATGGTTGCTGTTATCAATAGTAATCTCTACCATGGCCATACCCAGGGGTCTTTTTTCATCACTGCCATTAAAAATGATATCCTCATTTCTCTGGCCGCGCAGTTGCCGTATATTGGGTTCACCCAGTACCCAACGAATGGCATCCACAACATTGCTTTTTCCACAGCCATTGGGACCGACGATGATATTCATCCCCGGATCCAGATGGATTTCTGTATAATCAGCAAAGGATTTAAAGCCTTTAATTTCGAGTCGTTTCAGATGCATGCTGGTCCCTCCCCCGGTCAAGTACATGGACATCACCGGTGTGAATGACTTCGATGCCGGTACTGCTTCGTACCCGCATAGCCCCACTGCTATCTATATCAATATGGGTCCCTGCTATCACTCTCTGTCCGGTCTGAATCCTGACCGGACGGCCCAGATGATAACATAGCCCTTTATATTCCTCACAAAAGGCTGGAAATCCTTCCTGCAAAAAACGCCGATAATAGCGATCAATGGACTGCAGGGTGGACAGGAATACGGCCTGTATATCAGCTGGAGTACCCCGGTTCTCTAACAGCGACGTAGCCTGCCCCTGCAGCGGTGGCGGGAAATCATCACTGGCCAGGTTGACATTGATACCAATGCCACTGATCAGATATTCGATACGGTCTAATTCACCGGCGGTTTCCAGCAGGATGCCGGCTACTTTTTTATCCTTTATAAGCACATCATTGGGCCATTTAATCATTACCTCATCTTTATCGACAAAATCCTGCAAGGTTCGGCTGATTGCCAGGGCAAACAGCAGTGACAAACAGGCTGTTTCCTGCAGCGGAAGCTGCGGCCGCAGGAGAAAGGAAAACCACAAACCTCCTGCTGGAGAGCTCCAATCTCTGCCCAAGCGCCCTCGCCCCTCTGACTGACATAGTGCTGCCACCACGGTACCTTCAGCGGCCTGCCCTTCCTGTAAGAGTTCGCGTATCCTGGTACTGGTGGAATCCAGGCGGGGATAATAGTAAAACTGCTTAAAAATAGTATCCTGTTTAAGAGATGCTGCGATAGCCTGTACATCCAGTATGTTATCCGCCTCTTGCAGCCGATAACCCTGGCCGGGAATAGCCTCGATAAGATAGCCTTCCTGTCGTAAGGTCTCGATATGTTTCCAGACCGCAACGCGGCTGACGCCGAGCTTTTCGGCTATGTCATTGCCTGATAAAGGCTGTTCACCTGTTAATTTTAACGCCTGTATTATTTTGGAGCGCATAGCTATCCCCCAATTTCTTTCCCTCTGTCAAGCATTAGACAAAACAGCCGCCTTTCCCTGCCCGGGCGGCTGCAAGAATCTATTTGCGCATAAATACCCGGGGTGAAGGTCTGCAGGCCTTCACCCCTGATTGGCTAATCTTTGCTTTATAGGACTTTCCTCAACTTATAAAATGTTTCTCGTTCCAGACGCCGCTCTGGCATCACGCCGGCCGGTGCGGCGGCCACCCAGTTTTTCTGTTGATCGATAATGGTCTTGACGTTTAACTGACTGAGGGCAAAATCCTGCTGAAGCTGTAAGAGGTTCTGGCGTTTATAACCAATGAGCTTGGAAAGGTCACGCTCTTCCGCATACAGATCCAAAACCCGGACATGGGGATGCCCGGACAGCACCTGTTTGATAGCCATAGAGGCCTGTTCTAAAAAGATGCGCTGTTCTACCCGCTCGCCAAAGGCGGGATGAAAGGGACCGGCCAGTATGGCGCCTTCCTGGCGTAATTCTTCCCCTGGATGTAAACCCAGGCGGATAACTGGTATTCCATGGGCTTCAAAAGCCAGCACCATTTCCGTACAGATCTCCAGAGCTTCCTCTAGAGTCAGGGCTGTATAGCGCCCCTGACGCCACATCTGCTCCAGAACAGTATCCCTGAGAACCAGGGTGGGATATATGCGTACCATCTGCGGTTGTAGACGAATGGCTTCCGCGGTGGTAAATAAATCCTTCTCCCGATCATCCCCGGGAAGGCCGACCATAAATTGCAGACCCAATTGAAACCCATAGTCCTGAATCAAACGTGCGCTTTTAAAAACATCTGCTGCCGAATATCCTCGTGCTGATGCTCTTAAAACCTCATCGTTTAAAGACTGTACCCCCAGTTCAATCGTCTCTACACCATAATCCTGCAAATAGGTTAAAATCGCTGCGGAAATTCCATCCGGCCGGGTGGAAATGCGTATTCCCTGCACTAATCCTCTGTCCAGATAAGGCCTGACAGCTTCCAGGTAGGCTTTCTGCCTGCTGAAATCAATGGTGGTAAAATTACCGCCGAAAAAAGCCAGTTCCGGTACCACTCCTGCAGGAATGGTAGGCAGACATTGTTCAATAATGGCCTGTACCTCATCAGCATCCGGTACATGTTCCTGGGCAGCAATGGTCTTTTGGTTGCAGTAAATACAGGAAAAAGGACATCCCAGATGGGGAATGAAAATAGCGATATTAACATGTTTTTTCATTCTTTTTCATCCTATCTGTTCCAGGGGAGTTCAGCACCGACAGATCCTTAAGAACCTTTTCGGCAGCATCTTGCTCTGCTTCTTTTTTGCTTTTTCCCTCACCCCGGGCCAGAAGCCGATGACGTAAAAAGACACCTGCCACAAAGGTGCGTGCGTGAGCAGGTCCATTTTCCTCCAGGATTTCATAATGAACGTTTTCGCGGCTGCGGGCCTGAACAATTTCCTGCAGCTTGGATTTAAAATCCTGGTAATCACCGCTGGCTGTCTGTTTTATGCTGGACTCAATATGCTTCAGTACGAACTTGCGGGCTGCATCCAGGCCCTGATCAAGATAAATAGCTCCTATGACTGCTTCTACGCTATCCGCCAGAATAGATTTGCGCTGCCGGCCACCGGACATTTCCTCTCCTCGTCCCAACAGCAGGTAGTCGCCCACATGAATCTTTTCTGCTACCTCGGCCAGCGCCTTTTCACATACCACCCGTGCCCGGATCTGGGTAAGATCGCCTTCGGCTTTATCGGCATAGGTTTTATAAAGATATTCAGCCACAATAAAATCCAGAACCGCATCCCCTAAAAACTCCAGGCGCTGGTTGTTATAAATGCTGTTATGTTCCTGTGCATAGGAAGGATGAACCAATGCCAGGGCCAGCAGCTCTTCGTCCTGAAAATGCAGGTCATTGGCCTGCTGGAAAGCCCGGACGATGTGCCTGCTGCTCATGCTTTCACCTGTTCCATATAGGCATGTAAAGCCTTAATTAAGCTGCCCATGGTAGGATAATCTTCCAGGTCTTCTTCCGGGAATTCGATATCATGAATATCCTCCAGGGCCATGATCATTTCTACGATATCAATCGAGTCCGCATTAATCTCCTCAAAGGTGGTTTCCATAGTAATATCATCTTCATCAATATTTAATTGCTCGGCTAGAATGCTTCTACCCTGTAAAAAAAGTTCTTCCATTTTTCAAGCCTCCTCATCTAACCATAATATATTATATCGTTTCGCCAAGTGCCAGCCTCTGCTG
>DUSB01000086.1 GCA_012840625.1 Syntrophomonadaceae bacterium | reverse complement strand
TCTCCATACCATGGCCCGGCTTTGGTTAAACAGATATCACCGCTGAATAATAAATCCTGCTCTGGAAACCAAAAGGAACAATGTCCGGCTGAATGTCCGGGAGTATGAATAACCTCCACCCGGGTGCTACCAAAATCAAAGACCCTGCCATCTTTAAAGCTCTCATCTGCATACATATTTCTCTGTATCTCTGCTGCCTCAATACCTAATAAACGAGCTGCTTCATAGTTATCATAACCGGTCATGAGCTCCGGCCATCTATCCAGCGAATTATAATGTACCATCTGGATTTCATCGGTCATGGGAATCAGGTCCAGTTCATGAATAAAGACCTGCGCTCGATCAAAAAGATAATTTCCCCGCACATGATCATAGTGATGATGAGTATTAATCAAGATATCTACATCAGCCGGATGGGCTTGCCGCAGTGAAGGTAGATCTGCTCCACTGTCAATCACTGCCTGTACATCATCATCTATCCAGACACAGTTACAGTACATGAAACCGCCTTCACTTAAAACCACCTTGACCCGATCATCAATTTTAACCAGCAAGCATATTCCCCCCATAAGGAACCAGAGGGAAAAAGCAGCTATTCAGCTGCTTTCTCCAGTTTATCCAGAACTTCTTTGAGCTGTTTTAGATTATCTCCATAACCAGCCCAATCACCCTTCCTCAGGCTTTCATCGGCCTGATCATAGTACTGCTGGGCTAATTTGGCCAGTTCAGCTACACTGCTTTCTTCCTGGTCCTTTTTCTCCTCTTCCTTTACTGCTGCTGTGGCAGCACCGCCCTGTCTTGAACCAAAGATGCGCTCGAGTGCTTCCTCCAGGGTATTCTCCATCACCACCTGGTTTTGATAGGACGCAATCACCCGTTTCAATTCAGGTAATTTGCTGGCTTCGGCCTGCAGGTACAATGGTTCTACATAAAGGATAGAGTTGTTAATCGGAATAACCAGTAGATTCCCCCGATAGGTGCTGGATCCTTTTTGATTCCAGAGAGCCAACTGCCGGGATATGTCTGTATCCTGATTAATTCGCGATTCAATCTGCATGGGTCCATAAACCGTCTCCTGTTTGGGGAAACGGTAAACCAGTATTTTCCCATAATTATCTCCATCCATACGGGCACACATCCAGGCGGTCATGTTCAAACGTCCATTGGGGATATAGGGCAGCATAAGAATATATTCCTCTTTTTGCTCTCCCGGCAGACGGGTAATCAAGTAATAAGGTTCCATAACCTCTTCTTTACCGCCCACAATTTCACTAGGGATAACCCAGCTG
Organism: Syntrophomonadaceae bacterium; assembly: GCA_012840625.1. Taxonomy (GTDB): domain Bacteria; phylum Bacillota; class Syntrophomonadia; order Syntrophomonadales; family Syntrophomonadaceae; genus DUSB01. The sequence continues at coordinate 214 of DUSB01000086.1, read as the reverse complement.
TCTTCTTTATTATAGAAAACCCAGGGATCCGTCATATGGAAAACCTTGTAAATATTGGCCTGAATACTGAACATATCTACTGGATAGCGTACGTGCGCTTTGAGATCTTCCGGCATTTCATCATAAGGCTTATATAATCCAGGGAAGATCTTTTGGAAACTTTGAATAATCGGATCGCTTGGATCAGCGATATAAAAATTGACTTCACCAGTAT
>DUSB01000085.1 GCA_012840625.1 Syntrophomonadaceae bacterium | reverse complement strand
TGGCATGATTTGCAAAAGAACATCTTTTTGTTTTTGGTTGGTGAGGTTATATTCATTTATGAAATCGATGTTTTCCTGTCTATACTGATTTTTAGAAATATAAAAATGACCCTCCCTTACGCAGTCCTGTATTATCTGCAAAATCAGAACTATTTGCTCTCTGGTATAATTCTGATTGTAATATGGATTCATCGCACCACCTCTTTACAGTGCAATGATACTATATTATATGTATAACGTAAAGATTTAATGCATCAATTGATGCAGTTTTCCTGCTTGAGCTGTGGTAAATGTAAAGATCATTATCCGACGACTACCATCCAGCATGGGAAATATAAACCAAGATCGGAGTATAAAATGGGCAATAACAGAGAGGTAGGATATTAACTTCAGATAAGGGGACCCATGAAAAGTTGAACCCTTCCCCATTACGCCGTTTTATGTAAATGTATGGTAAAATAATGAAAACATATGCGAGAATAGTATGGCGAAATAACAGGGAAGGAGGAGTTCGATGAGTGTAGTCTCTGTTATTAACTATAAAGGTGGCGTTGGCAAGACTACTGTTACGGCCAATGTAGCTGCAGAAATGGCTTACCGGGGTTATGATGTACTGGTTATTGATCTGGATCCGCAGGCGAATTTGACTTTTTCCTTCTATACGGCAGATGATTGGCAGAGATTTCAGGATGAAAGAACTATAAAGTACTGGTTTGATGATTTTATAAATCGGAAGGAACTGGGGGAATTAAGTGATTTAATAATTAGTCCAGGGCGTATTAATAATATGACGAGGGGCTGTATGGATATTATCTGCTCACACCTGGGCGGTGCCCGCCTGCGCTCCGACGCTATTCGCGATACTGATCTGAAGGGTGGCCCGGCTATAAGATTCTCGAAGCTTTAGTTTGGGAGCATATCACAGCCCCCGGACTTATTTGTAAATTGCTGGATGATAGGGCGGGTGTTATAATTTAATCAATGTGGGGACGGGTTTGTTACAATGTGGAGTATAGATATAATGATCGAAGCTAAAGGTGGGGTACGGAATGCCGGAGAAAGAATTGAGTGGTTTATCAGAATTTCGTGCCATGCGTGAGCATCTGTTGCGATTGGAGAAAAGGGATGAAGAGGAGCGTTATCATAAGGCATGGAAGGCAGCACGGGAAGTAGCAGTCATGTTGAAGGATAGATATGAAGTGAAGGAAGTTTATCTTTATGGCTCGCTTGCCTGGGGTGGTTTCGATAGGCATTCAGATATTGATCTGTTTTTAGTAGGGTTTGAGGGTAACTACTGGCAGGCTTGTAGTGAGGCTGAAGCAATCGCTACGCCTGTTTCGGTTAGTCTGGCGTGTGAGGAGGATTGTTTTGATTCTCTTAAGGAAAAGGTTCGGGCGAAGGGGGTCTTACTATGATCAGCAGGGTGGAGTATCTTACCCTCAAGGCGCGGGTGAATGAGGAACTGGATAATATTAAGCGTTTGGAAACGGCCTTAAAAAGGCTGAAGCTTTTTCCAGGGATAAAAACGGATACGATAAACGGCCTGCCTCTGGAGGATGAGATATCGTGCCGGGTGATCGGTTCATATCTTCATGATTATTATTGTGGTCTGGAGAAGATATTCGTTCATATTGCCAGGGGGTTCGGAGGCACTTTACCCATGGGTGAGCAGTGGCATAAGGATCTGCTTGAAGAAATGACACTTGAGATACCGGGAGTTAGAACTGCCTTAATCAGTAAGAAGACTTTAGCTAAGCTTGATGAGCTACGGGGATTTCGCCATATATTCCGTAATGCGTACGGATTCAGTATAGACCCGGTTAGAGAACAGGCTTTACTAGCTGATCTATCAGGAATTTCTTCAGCGGCGAAAAAGGATATTAAGGCGTTTTTCGCAGAGATGGATAAGCTTATTTTAGAATAAGGAAAAAAGTGCGACAGGGGACGGTTCTCGGC
>DUSB01000084.1 GCA_012840625.1 Syntrophomonadaceae bacterium | reverse complement strand
TGACATTCATTTTGATCACCGTCTGGCTCTAGCAAGTATTAAGGCAGGAGTGGACGGTTTACGGATCAATCCTGGCAATATTGGTAGCCGGGAGGGTGTACAGGAAGTGGTAAGGGCCTGTCAGGATCACGGTATCCCGATACGCATTGGTGTGAATGCTGGCTCGCTGGACAAAAAACTGCTGAAACGCTATGGAGGTTTATGTGCTGAAGCCATGGTTGCAAGTGCCATGGAGCATGTTCACATGTTAGAAGACTTGAACTTTGAGCAGATAAAAATTTCCCTGAAGGCTTCTTCGGTGCCGCTTACAGTACAAGCCTATCGTATGATAGCACAGCGAGTAGATTATCCTTTGCATCTCGGCATTACCGAGGCAGGGACTATTGACAGAGCATTAATTAAGACCGCTTTAGGTATGGGTATCTTATTATCAGAAGGAATTGGTGATACCATACGTGTATCTTTAACCGGAGACCCGGTTGATGAAGTTTGGGCTGCTTATGAAATTTTGCGTGATTTGGGTTTGAGAGAGCATGGAGTGGAACTCATATCCTGTCCTACCTGTGGACGCTGCGAGATTGATTTAATTAACCTTGCCACCCGGGTGGATCAGGAGCTGCGCACAATAGATCGGCCGCTTAAAGTAGCGGTTATGGGTTGTGTGGTTAACGGACCCGGAGAGGCGCGGGAGGCTGATGTCGGCATTGCTGGCGGTCGGGGTTCAGGTCTCTTATTCAAAAAAGGAGAAATTATCCGTAAAGTACCCGGTGATTCCCTGCTTGAAGCCCTGCTTGAAGAAATTCGCCATACAGATACAGGGAAATAATTGATATACTATGGAAAATAATAGAGCATCCATTACTTTAATCTGTAAGTGGGCAAATTGAAGGAGGTCATCCGATTGAAAGCGTCGGAATTGTATTTTCCAACTTTAAGAGAAGTACCGAATGAAGCGGAGATTGTAAGCCACCAGCTGTTGCTGCGGGCAGGTTTTATGCGGAAGACAGCCGCTGGTGTTTATACATATTTACCTCTGGCTAAACGGGTATTAAGTAAAATTGAAACCATTATAAGGCAGGAAATGGATCGTGCTGGAGGGCAGGAGCTTCTCATGCCTATTATTCAGCCCAAAGAGCTGTGGGAAAAGTCAGGACGGTGGTCGGTTTATGGGGATGAAATGTTCCGCCTGAAGGATCGTCATCATCGTGATTTTTCCCTGGGCCCTACCCATGAGGAGATTATTACTTCTCTGGTGGATATGGATGTTCACTCCTATCGAGATTTACCTTTGCTATTGTACCAGATACAGAACAAATATCGTGATGAAATAAGACCGCGCTTTGGCTTGATGCGCAGCCGCGAATTCATCATGAAAGATCTATATTCATTTGATGTGGATGAAGAGGGGCTGGATCTTTCTTATCGTAAAATGTATGAAGCATATTGCGCTATCTTTTCCAGAATGGATCTTGATTTTCGGGTGGTGGAAGCAGACAGTGGTGCTATCGGAGGTAGCGAAAGCCACGAGTTTATGGTTCTGGCTGAAAGCGGAGAATCGCTCATTGTTTATTGCGACAACTGCGACTATGCGGCCAATGTAGAAAAGGCAGAATGTATCCTGCCACCTGAGGAAAGTAGGGATGTGCCTGAATTAGAAAGGGAGAAAAGATCTACTCCAGACCAGTATACCATTGAAGATGTAGCGGCATTTCTGGATATGCCCAGGAGTTCGCTGGTTAAAACCCTTATGTATGTGGTGGATGATGAATTGATTGCAGTACTGCTGCGGGGTGATCGGGAATTAAACGAAATTAAATTGCAGAATGCCCTGCAGTGTGAGGATTGTTACATGGCAGATGAAGTACAGGTAAGAGAAGTAGCTGGTGCCGGCTTTGGCTCTCTGGGTCCGGTTGGTTTGCCGGTTCCTATTTATGCCGATCTGGAAGTAGCACGGATGCGGAATTTTGCCTGTGGTGCCAATGAAGATGATTATCATTATATAAATGTGAATCCCGGGCGTGATTTTACACCTGCTGCTGTGCTGGATCTGCGGGAGGCTGCAGCCGGGGATTTATGTCCACACTGTGGCGAGCCCTTAAAAACCATACGTGGAATTGAAGTGGGTCATATTTTTAAACTGGGTACTAAATACTCAGAAGCGATGGAAGCAAGCTTCCTGGATCAACAGGGGCAGACTTTACCTCTGGTTATGGGCTGTTATGGCATAGGTGTTTCTCGTACCCTGGCGGCAGCGGTTGAACAAAAAAATGATGAGAATGGGATTATTTGGCCCCTGCCCATTGCCCCCTATCATGTGATCATCGTTCCGGTCAATGTGAAAAAGGAAGAGCAGATGAATACGGCCCTTGCAATCTATGAGGATTTACAGGAGCAGGGGGTGGAAGTAGTTCTGGATGATCGGGACGAACGACCGGGGGTTAAGTTCAAAGATGCGGATCTGATTGGGATTCCCATTCGAATTACCATTGGCCCCAGAGCCCTGCAGGAAAACTGTGTAGAAATGAAGAAAAGATGGGAAAGTGAGATCGAGTTAGTTCCCATAGAAAAAGTTACCGGCAGTATCCTGGATCTGCTTAGTCAGTATAAATCAGTATAAACGGAGATTGAAATGTAAACCATGAATATTTATGAAATTATTTTCAAACTAACCCTGGCCTGCGTACTGGGTGGTTTAATCGGGTTGGAGAGAGAGAGTTTAAACCGCCCGGCAGGTTTTCGTACTTATACGCTGGTTTGTGTAGGTTCAGCTCTGGCCATGGTGGTATCACTGGATATGTATTATCAATTTTACAAAACGGTTAATGCGGATCCAGGTCGTATTGCTGCTCAGGTGGTTAGCGGGATCGGCTTTTTGGGTGCTGGTACCATTATGCGTGAAGGTGCTACCGTGAGGGGTTTAACTACTGCAGCCGGCTTATGGGTAGTGGCATGTATTGGCCTGGCGGTGGGAGCTGGCCTATATATCCCTGCCATTATTGCTACCATCTTAATCCTGTTTGTATTAATCTATTTTGCCCGCTTGGAACAGCAGTTTACCGGTATGCGGCTTTATAAAGGGCTGGTCATGGTGGTGGAAGATGAACCGGGTATGGTAGGTATAGTAGGAAGTATTATGGGAGATTTGGGAGTATCGATTAAGAATATTAATCTTAACCGTCTGGAAAATGAGAAAGAACTGGAGATTGAGCTGCTGGTTGAGCTTCCACCCAATACTTCAGTCGATAAGATTATTGAAGAATTAACCCATGTGCGTGGGTTGAAATACATTGATCGCCTTAATTAATAGCGTCGTAATGCTTTTTTAATCTGATGATGGATTCAAAGGATAGGAGGGGAGTAGCTAGATGATATCCTTTGCGGCATTTTTGGAAGGAAAGGTGGCTCCTGACATCATTCAGATCTGGCAGGGGGCCTTTATTCAATCCGTTGATGTCTTCAGGACCAGGAAAATGTGGAGGATATCTATTTTGCTGCCCCGGCCAGTAAGCTCTCAACATATGGAACAGACTCGACAGGCTCTGCTGAATCACCACTCGTTTCTGGATCATATTGAGTTAAGCTTACAGTTAATCAAACCTGAACAGGGTTTGATGTCTATTTTAGACAGTCGTAGCAACGAGATAGTGTCTTATCTACATACGCAATGTGGGGTGGATATACAACAAGCACAATGGACTGTAAGCGGTCATCGGGTAGATTTTTTGGTGGAGGAAAAATCCCTGTATGAAAAAATGATTGCGGCGGAAATTTGTCCCGCTTTATCTGCTTGGTTCTGGCAGGAATATGCTTTGCGGATTGTTACCCGGGTACGGGGTCAGGACCACTACTTGATCAGGAAGGCAGACCCTGTCTGGGTTCATTCGGGACAGGCAGAATCCATTAGCTTTACCAATAGCCATTCAGATAACAATCGTTCTACCCTGCGGAATCGCCGGCAGAAAGAACAGCCAGTGCCGGAGGAGGTTATGCCCATAGCAGATCTGCAGGAAGGGATGAGAAAGGCCGTTATTGAGGGGGAAGTTCTGGTAAAAGAAATTAGCTCTCTAAGAGATGGTCGCTTTGTCGTTACGTATAACCTATCGGATTATGATGATACCATTACGGTGAAATCCTTTGTAGATAAGGTAGAAGATGAAGCCATTGAGAAAGGTGATTGGCTGCGGGTCAAAGGCAATGTTCGCTACGATAATTTTATTAAAGAAATCGTTTTATTCATGGATGCTTTCGAGCAGCTTAAGGCGCCGCAGCGTACCGATGATAGTAAGGAAAAGCGTATCGAGCTGCATGCTCATACCAAGATGAGTGCCATGGATGCCCTGACCGAGATCGATGCCTTAATTAAAAGAGCCATTGAGTGGGAACATCCCGCTATTGCCATTACCGATCATGGTTGTGTACAGGCCTTTCCGATGGCGTACCAAGCCGCTAAAGGTAGCAATATTAAGATTATTTATGGCGTAGAAGCGTACCTGGTGCAGGAGGATAAGAAAGAAAAGCCCTTTCACATTATTCTTCTGGCTAAAAATCTGGACGGACTGCACCAGCTCTACCAGCTGGTAAGCACGTCTTATATGGATTATTTTTATCGCCATCCCAAGCTGCCCCGGAGCATTTTACAGGAACATCGGGAAGGACTGCTGCTGGGATCGGCCTGTGAGGCCGGGGAACTCTACCGTGCGCTGCTGCGGGGGGCCTCCGATGAAGAAATACAGGCCATTGTTGATTTCTATGACTATCTGGAAATTCAGCCGCTGGCCAATAACAGTTTTCTGCTCCGCAACGGAACCGTTGCCAGTAAAGAGGAATTACAGGACATCAACCGTCGTATTGTACAGTTAGGCAAAGAGAACGGAAAGCCGGTGGTGGCTACGGGTGATGTTCATTTTCTGGATCCACATCATGAAATCTATCGCACCATTATTCAGAGTGGACAGGGATATCAGGATGCTGAAGCCCCTGTTCCGCTATATTTTCGCAACACCGCAGAAATGTTGGCCGAATTTAAATATTTAGGACCGCAAGACGCCCGGTGGGTAGTTATTGAGGCCCCCTCTTTGGTTGCCAGCCAGATTGAAGCCATTAGGCCGGTACCGGAAGGCTTTTATCCTCCCAAGATAGATTCAGCTGAAGAGGAGATTATTAAGCTTACCTGGCAGGGAGCCCATGAGCGATACGGAGATCCGCTGCCTGATCTGGTGCAAGAACGCATTGAAAAGGAATTGAATGCTATCGTTAAACACGGTTTTGGCGTGCTTTACTTTATTGCCCATAAACTGGTGCAAAAATCTAATGATGATGGCTATCTGGTAGGTTCTAGAGGCTCCGTAGGCTCTTCGATGGTGGCTTATTTTACCGGGATTACTGAAGTCAATGCCCTGCCGCCTCATTATGTGTGTCCGACCTGTTACTGGTCAGAATTCTATACCGATCGCAGTGTTGGCTGTGGTGCTGATCTGGAGGACCGTAGCTGCCCTGACTGCGGCACGGCTTTATATAAAGATGGTTTTGATATACCTTTTGAAACCTTTTTAGGTTTTGATGGAGATAAAGTTCCCGACATTGATTTAAACTTTTCCGGAGAATATCAATCACGGGCCCATCAATATGTAGAAGAACTGTTTGGTCGTGAAAACGTTTATCGGGCTGGAACTATTTCCACGGTGGCCGAAAAAACTGCTTATGGCTTTGTGAAAAAATATGAAGAAGAAAACAATTTGGTTTTAAAAGAAGCGGAGATCAATCGTCTGGTAGCGGGTATTACCGGTGTACGTCGTACCACAGGTCAGCATCCTGGAGGAATGATTGTTTTGCCGCAGGGTAAGAATATCTTTGAATTTACCCCTATACAGCATCCCGCTGATAACAAAGAGTCAGGGGTCATTACCACCCATTTTGAATATCATTCGCTTGAGGAGCAGCTGGTTAAACTTGATATACTGGGTCACGATGATCCGACCGTAATCAAATTTTTAGAAGATATGACCGGTATTGATGTACGCGAAATCAGCCTGAGTGATAAGGAAACCATGCAGCTTTTTTCCAGTGTAGAACCTCTGGGGGTAAAGGCGGAAGACATTTATACTACTGTCGGAACCTATGGTATTCCCGAGTTTGGTACTCGTTTTGTACGGCAGATGCTGGAAGCAACCCGGCCTACCACCTTTGCCGAACTGGTTCGTATAAGCGGTCTATCTCATGGTACAGATGTCTGGCTGCATAATGCTGCTGACCTGATTGCCAGTGAAACAGCCAGTTTATCCGAGGTTATCTGTACCCGTGACGACATTATGGGATATTTAATCCAAAAAGGAATGGATGAGAAACAAGCCTTTAAAATTATGGAAAAGGTGCGCAAGGGCAAGGGCCTGAATACAGATGAAATAGAAGCTATGCGCAGCCAGCAGGTACCACAGTGGTATATTGATTCCTGTCAAAAGATTAAATACATGTTTCCCAAAGCCCATGCAGTGGCTTATGTAATGAAGGCCTTTGGTATAGCATGGTTTAAAGTTTATTACCCGCTGGAGTTTTACGCTGCCTTTTTCAGTATTCGTGCTGAGGATTTTGATGCTTCGGCTGCTCTGGCTGGTTATGATC
>DUSB01000083.1 GCA_012840625.1 Syntrophomonadaceae bacterium | reverse complement strand
GGTTCATCGTGAATATGCTTCAAGGCAATGGTTATGGGGCTTTCCGCTTCATAGGGTACCTGACCGGTAAGCATTTCATAGAGTACACATCCCAGGGAATAAATATCAGTAGTGCGAGTAATCGGCTCCCCTTTGGCCTGCTCGGGAGAAAAATAATGAACAGAACCAATGACACTATTCCCATAGGTAATGGTTGTTTTGCTCATAGCTCTGGCAATACCAAAATCAGCTACTTTTACCATTCCATGTTCGGTAACCAATATATTATGCGGTTTTATATCTCGATGAATAACCCCTTTTTCATGCGCATGATGAATACCGTCGCAGATCATTATAGCGATATCAACGGCTTTGTCTACTGGTAAAGGTGCTTCTTCTTTAATAATGTCATGCAGCGTCTTACCGTCAACGTATTCCATTACGATATAATAATAACCATCATCCTGACCAACATCATAAATGTTTACAATGTTGGGGTGAGATAAACGAGCCGCTGCTAAAGCTTCGGTCCTAAATTTTTCTACAAAATTACTATCTCTGGCAAATTCCTCTTTTAATACTTTTACAGCAACGATACGATCTAATACTTTGTCACGAGCCTTGTAAACAAAAGACATACCGCCTTCTCCAACTAACTGAAGTAGCTCGTACCGTCCTCCGAAGACTCTGCTTTCCAAGCTATTTACCTCCCAATTCTACTAATAAGAGTATAACCGTAATATTATCATGGCCGCCTTTTTTTAAAGCAGTATCAATTAAAGCCCGGGCTGCTGCTTCAATATTCTGCTCATTAGTAATGGTTTGTAATATTTCCTGGTCGTCTACAAGATCGGTTAGCCCATCTGTACAAAGAATAATACAGTCCTTTTCCTGAATCTTCTCTGAATAAAAATCAATAAAAACAGGTCTATCCGCCCCCAATGCCCTTGTTAAGATATGGTTATAGGGGTTGTTTCTTTTATCTTTTTCCTGGATCAGTCCATTGTTCAGCATTTGCTGAGCAATGGTATGGTCTACGGTAACTTTGCGGATGGAATGATTGCGTATTAAATAAAGGCTGCTATCTCCTACATGGGCGACAAAGAGTTGATTGCCATAACAAACTGCAGCCGTTACTGTAGTTCCCATGTCATGTAAGTTTATGTCCTTATGTGATCTTTCCCAGATAGCTTCGTTAGCTGCCTGGATACTATTAGAGAGGGCTTCAGGAATTTTTTCCGGTTGTTCAGGAGCAAATGAGGCATGAATAACATCCAGAGCCAGTTTAGAGGCAACATTACCTCCTTTATGGCCCCCCATGCCATCACAAACTACAAATAAATTTTTATTATTATCAATGAGATAGCCATCCTCATTGCGCTTTCTTTTCAAGCCAATATCTGTTAAACCAACGACCTTCATGATCCACCTCAATATTCTGGATTTCCCTACAGTTTTCTACACTCAGGATGAATTTCCTGCCGAAGTAATTTTATGTTCTTTGCGGGCTGCCAGCTGGCCGCAGGCAGCTTCAATATCCTTTCCTCTTTCTTCTCTAAGAGTTACCGGCATCCCCGCCTCCAGCAGTATCCGATAAAAACTTTGTATACTCAAACGGCTGGGTCTTTTAAATGGCAAGCCTTTCACTTCATTGTAAGGTATCAAATTAACATGACAGTTTAAAGGTTTTATTAAAGATATCAGTTCACGGGCTTCCTTTTCACTATTGTTTATCTGATCCAACAGAACATATTCTATCGTAACCCGACGATTGTTTATACTCATATATTCTTCAATAGCATCCATCAGGACAGCAAGATTATACTTCCTGTTTAAAGGCACCAACTTGTTGCGCAACACATCATTGGGAGCATGTAGTGATACCGCCAAGGTTATCTGCATATTTTCACGGGCCAGCCTTTTTATACCGTTTACTTCACCAGCTGTAGATATAGTTATATGTCTTTGACCCAAATTAATACCACGGTGCTCATTAAGTATATGGATTGACTTCAGGGTAGCATCGTAATTCAACAGGGGTTCTCCCATTCCCATATAGACGACACTGGTGATAAGAGATTCTGCATTAGAGCGAAGTTTTCTGGACAGTTCTCTGCGTGATGACAGCAACTGTCCAACAATCTCATAAGCTTCCAGGTTGCGCTGAAAACCTGATTTTCCTGTAGCACAAAAGGCACAGCCTACTGGACACCCAACCTGGGTAGATAAGCACAGGGTATATTTATCTTCTTTTTCATAGCTTTGCGGGATAATGACGCTTTCTATACGTTTCTTGTCTTTCAATTCCAGCAAATATTTGCGGGTCCCATCATGGGATACACGCTGTTTTAATAATCTGGGCATAGAAATAACACAATGTTCATCTAATTTTGTTCTTAGATGTTTGGGCAAATCAGACATCTCATAAAAGGAGTTAATTCCTTTTTGATAAATCCATTTATATACCTGGCGGCCCCGGAATGACGGTTCACCAAGGGATTGCATCAACTCCTCCATTTCTTCCATCTGCAAACCCAGCAATTCTTTCTTTGCTTCCATCTATGTTAAGCTATAGCCTCCTTAATTTGGCATAAAACATACCGTCGGTATCATACTTCCCGGGATAAAGGGTCAGTATACCTGAATCAGCAGCTATCTGATCCTGTTCATCCAGTGACAAAAATGCTATTGAATCTTTGAAGCTTTCTAAAACAAAGTCATCATGAGCAGCAAGAAACGTTTTGATAAGCTCTTCATTTTCCTGGGGCGAAATAGTACAGGTACAATATACCAGAATACCATTCTGACGTATACTCTGGCTGGCTTTTTCTATCATTTGTAGCTATAATAAGCTTAGCTGTTCTATATCAGTCTGCTTTTTATGCCATCGTGCATCAGAGCGTCGGTTCAATACACCCAATCCAGAACAAGGAGCATCTAAAAATACACGATCTACTTCAGCGGGTAAGGAAAGCTGCAGAATATCTCCTTGTTGTTCTATTATACTATTAATACCCAATCTTTCGCAGTTATGTCTTAATAATTGTAGCTTGTGGTCATACAGTTCCACCGCATAAACAGTACCATAATCCTCCATAAGCTCTGCAAAATGGGTAGCTTTACCGCCCACTCCGGAGCACAAATCCAAAATCCTTTCCTCAGGCTGAGGATCAAGAATGGCTCCAGCCAGCATCGAGGCTTCATTCTGTATATAAAAATAGCCTTCCTGGTAACAGGGCAGAGATTCAACCCCCTGATGTAAATCATACAGACGAATCGCCCAGGGATTGTTTCCTCGTTCTGCATTGATACCGCTATCTAATAAAATAGATAGGAGCTGATCACGATCTATTTTCAATCCATTGCTGCGCAAATGTATATTGGGAGCCTGATTAAAGTACTGCAAAATCTTTTGCGTTTCCAGACGACCACAGCTATCCAAAAAAGTCTCTACAATCCATTCAGGCTGCGAATAATAAACAGATAAATATTCTATTGAGTACGCAGGTTCTGGATAGCTTACCTTTTCCTTATTACGCAAGTAATTACGCATGACACCATTTACCAGAGCAGCCATTGAATTTCCTGTTTTTTTACGAGCTATAGTTACTGCGCTATCTACTGCAGCATGATCGGGTATTCTCTGCATAAATGCGACTTGATAAAGGGTCATACGCAATATATTTCGTATCCAGGGATTCATTTTATGTATAGGTTTTTTTAAAAAAAGATTAAGCACCCAATCCAGGTGCTTACACATACGTATAGTACCATTTGTTATTTCGGTAACCAGATTTCTATCCTGACTGGATAAACTTGATTGGCGCAAAGTTCGATCAATCGCAATCGAGACATAGGCTCCCTCTTCCAGGACCTGATGTAAAATGTTGAGAGCTATTTCCCGAACTTCTATCCCCGGTGTGCTGGCAGGGGCATTTTTTTTCTTAATCATCGCCAATTCCTATAAAAATCAGCAGATAATATAAGAGGTTGGCAATGGCTGCTAAAGCTGCCGCCAGATAAGTTAAAGCAGCTGCTCCCAGAACCTTGCGAACCATGGGAACCTCCTGACTGCTGATTAAACCAGAATCTGATAATTGAACCACAGCGCGCCGGGAAGCATTTAATTCCACCGGTAGTGTAACCAGATGAAAAAGAACCACAGCGGAAAACAAAATAATGCCTGCCATAATGAAATTGGAATTAAGAAATATTAATCCAATCAAAAGAATGGGGAAGGATGCTGATGAAGCAAAATTGGCTACGGGTACAATCTTATGGCGCAGCTCCAGGGGTCCATATTGCTGATTATGTTGAATAGCATGACCACATTCATGAGCAGCAACACCAATGGCGGCAATTGAACTGCTGCCATAAACCGTTTCCGATAAGCGAACAGAACGAGCCACAGGGTCATAATGATCGGTAAGACTGCCTGCTGTCGCTTCTACTCGCACCTTGCCCGACATCCCATTTCTGCGCAACAAGGTGGCAGCTACTTCTGAACCACTAATGCCACGAGAAGAAGGTACCTGAGAATATTTTTTAAAAGTCGAGCTTACCTTTACTTGCGCATAGATCGATATGATCAGTGCAGGCAAGATCAGCATTAAATAAAACATATCGCTACCTCCAATCTTTGTGGATAAACTATTCCATTTCACTACCTGGCTTTATATTTTTGCCAGGATCCCCGATCAAATATAACATATCGTTGCATTGAAGAATAATAGTAATTATGTAAAGATTGCCGGGACTAATCTAATCGCTGACCTGGTTCAAGTGGAAACCCCTTCAGGAATTCCCTGGCGGGCATTTTTTTCTTACCTGCTTTTTGAACTTCTAAGATTTCCAGACAGCCTTTTCCGGTTTGCACAATAAAACCATCATCAGTAATTTTAAGTATTTCTCCAGGAACACCTTCCGTCTTTGCATCTACAAGCCGAGTAGAAAAAATTTTAAAACGGGTACCGTCTATAGCTGTATACGCAGCTGGTCGGGGACTTAGCGCCCGAATATGATTGCGAATTCGGTCAGCTTCCCATTCCCAATTAATTTTTTCTTCCTCTTTGCTAATCATGTGCGCATAGCTGGCTTTTTGGGAATTCTGCTGTTTGCGCGGCATAGAACCGCTTTCCAATATAGCAATCACGTCCATTAACAATTCGCTTCCTTTTACAGCCAAAATATTTTCTAATTCACCATAATCCATATCTTCTGCAATAGCTACAGGAACTTGCATAATAATATCTCCAGTATCCAGGCCTTCATCCATAAACATAATGGTTATTCCAGTATATTTCTCTCCATTCATGATAGCTCGCTGTATCGGAGCAGCACCACGATATTTAGGGAGCAGTGATGCATGAACATTAATACAACCATACCTGGGAAGATCTAAGATCTCCGCGGGAATAATCTGTCCATATGAAGCTACCACAATAAGATCAGGTTCATAAGAACATAGCTTGTCAACAGCTTCTGCTGAAGAAATCTTTTCTGGTTGATAAATTTCCACACCATACTCCATAGCCTTTTCTTTCACCGGAGAAGCTTGAGTCTTTTTTCCTCTTCCACGTGGTCGGTCTGGTTGAGTAACGACTGCTATCAACTCATGATGCGAGGTATGAATTTTTTCCAGAGAAGGTACCGCAAAACTGGAAGTACCCATAAAAACAATCCGCAATACAGTCGCCTCCCATTTTTAATCAGATTCTCTTTGCGTTTCTGATGCTTTATCAATAAAGAGAATACCATTTAAGTGATCAATTTCGTGTTGCAGGCATCGGGCTAAAAGGTCTTCTGCTTCTATTTCCTGATCCTGCCCTTCACGATCGAGAAATCGAACGGTTACTTTTTGTGCCCGATCGACCCAGCCAATAATACCAGGTACACTTAAACATCCTTCCGTTCCATTTTGCACCCCTTCCTGTTGAACAATTTCGGGGTTGATCAATTCCATCAAATTATCCCCTAGGTCTACAACAATCATGCGCTTGGAAATGCCAATTTGGGGAGCTGCCAGACCTATGCCATCAGCTGCATATAATGTATCTTTCATATTATCTAAAACCCTTAAAACTCCAGCATTTATTTTTTCTACTGGTATGGCTTTCTGGCGTAAAACTGGATCCGGGTTGGTAATAACTTGATAAACAGCCACATTCATTCCTCCTTACATGGTGGCAATGGGATTCAAGTCTTGTTCCAGTCGAATCCCTTGGGGCCTTTTTCTTAAATATATATATTCATTCGCACTCTGTAATAACGGTAAACTAGATGATTTTAGCAGTATTTGATAACGAAATACTTTATTTATTTTTTGTATTGGACAAGGCGCTGGCCCCAGAATCCAGAATTCCCCCTCATTAGCACCCAGAAGCTCCTCAATAAACACTGCAAATTCCTGAACATAATTCTTCAATAGCCGTTCATTCCTGGCACTGATCACAATGCGTAGAATGTGTGTGAAAGGAGGATATTGCAGCAGCTGGCGTCGGGATAATTCATAGCGATAAAAAGATGGGTAATCCTGTTCGGCCGCCAGTAAAATTACCGGATGATCTGGTTGGTACGTTTGGATAACAACTTCACCTGGAGTATCAGAACGTCCTGCTCGTCCAGCTGCCTGAACCAGCAGTTGAAAGCATCTCTCAGCAGCACGGAAGTCCGGAAGATTTAACATACTATCTGCGTCAATTACACCCACCAGAGAAACGGCCGGAAAGTCCAGGCCTTTTGCGACCATTTGTGTACCAATAAGTATGTCAATGTTCCCATTCATCATATCCTTAATTATAGTCTTTTGTACCCCTTTTCTGCGACTGCTGTCAAGATCTAATCGCCGTACCCGTGCTTGAGGATAAGCAGCAATAATTTCTTCTTCAACCTTTTGGGTGCCAATACCTGCTAATTGCAAATAATGACTGCCACATTTTTCGCACTGCCGTTTAGGAGTAGCCCGATAGTTACAATAATGACATAAATGTTGTTTCGTATCTTTATGATAGGTCATGCCTACGGAACAACGCGGGCATGTTGCAATAGTACCACATTCCCGGCAAATCGTCATGGGCGAATAGCCACGCCGATTAATAAAGAGTATGACCTGCTGTCTCTGT
>DUSB01000082.1 GCA_012840625.1 Syntrophomonadaceae bacterium | reverse complement strand
CGTCCTAATGTAGGCAAGTCCACTTTATTAAATACCTTGATTGGTGAAAAGGTAGCCATTGTTTCAGATAAACCCCAGACTACGCGAACCCGCATTCAGGGGATCTACACCTGTGATGAAGGCCAGATCATTTACGTTGATACTCCCGGTATTCATAAACCTCGTCATCTGCTGGGTGAATACATGGTGGATATCTCCACGCGCAGTTTGACAGAAGTGGACTTGATCTATTATATCACTGATGTAACTAGGCCTTTTGGTTCGGGTGAGCAATATATTATCAATCAATTAAAGGATGTAAAGGTTCCGGTCTTTTTATTGGTAAATAAAATTGACCTAGTAGATGAAGAGGAGATACAGCGTTTCATGCGTCCATTTATCAGTCAGATGCAGTTTCAGGAACGTATTCCGATTTCAGCTACTGCGGGAACGAATCTGGATTTATTAATTAAAAAAACCCTGGAGCAATTACCGGAAGGGCCTCTGTATTATCCACCTGATCATTTAACTGACCAGCCCGTATCCTTTATTGTTGCAGAGCTCATTCGTGAGAAGGTTTTACTTTTAACCCGGGATGAAGTACCTCATTCCATCGCGGTAGAGGTGGAAGAGTTTAAGCAACAAAGTGAAAACAAAGTCTATATTCGTGCTACGATTAATACAGAACGTGATTCACAAAAGGGTATTATTATTGGTCGCAATGGTCAGATGTTAAAGCAAATTGGTGAAAGAAGCCGTAAAGATATTGAAGCCTTGCTGGGTGTTTCCGTTTATCTTGATTTATGGGTAAAAGTCCGCAAGAACTGGCGGGATAATGAAAAAAATTTAAGTCAGCTGGGATATCATTGAACATAGGTGGGAGGGAGAACCTTGCATTTTGCTTCCTATTTTGATCATACCGATTTGCGGCCTCAGGCCAGCAGAGAGGATATTTATAAACTGTGCAGGCAGGCAGCCTATCATGAGATGGCTGCCGTTTGTATACAGCCCTACCGAGTCCCTCTGGCTTATCATCTCCTGCGGGATAGCCCGGTAAAGGTATGTACAGTAATAGCTTTTCCCTTTGGAGCTGATAATGTGGCTAACAAAGTACAGCAGGCAGTCCATGCATTGGAGGACGGTGCCGAGGAAATTGATATGGTCATGAATATAGGAGCGCTGAAGGATAGACAGTACAGTGTCATTAAGCATGAGATCGAAGCGCTGCTTGCTTTGCGCCGGGATTATTCATTTATATTGAAAGTCATTGTGGAAACAGCATTGCTCAGCACCGAAGAGTTAAAGCAGCTTACCTGTCTGTTAAATGATAGTGGGGCTGATTATATAAAAACATCTACCGGGTTTTCCCACCGCGGTGTATCGCTGGAGGATATCCAAACCATTGCCCGATACCGCGTTCCGCCTTTAAAAATAAAGGCTTCCGGGGGAATACGAGATCTTTCTTTTGCTCTGACCTTGATTGCAGCGGGGGCTGATCGCCTGGGATGCAGTTGTTCACAGCAGATTATTCAAGCGTATGAAGCACAGCATAGGGGATGAGCAGATGAGACAATTGTTTTGGACGGGGCTGGCAATACTGCTTATTATTGGCTTATTTATAATTCCAGATTTTCGGGAACCTGCTCTGTATCTTTACGGTATTTATGGACAGCTGGCTGTAAAAGGACTTCAACCAGAAGTGGTTTACAATCCAGGCTTAAGAACTTTACCCAAGCCTGCTGATTCCTATAAAATATGGACGGTCATTCCTCATGGGGAGCGAACCCATATCCAGGAAATCAATGCATTTAAAAAATCCGGTGCCAATGTTATCGTGGAGTGTTCTGGACTTGATACTTGGCATACAGGCAAAACAGGCAGTTCCATACTGGCAGATATTCGCCAGCAGGCCTACCGTATTGTGATTTTTGATGGTGGACATCATCTACCTACCATCGGTCTGGAACCGGATATTATTATTGCTCCGGTATGGAGGGGGTATATTGCCCATGGCTATATGCGAGATGGAATACGGGTTGAACAGCTGCGGCAGCTGCTGGAAGAAAATAACTCCTCCAGCATTTTAATTACCGTACCCCGCTGGCGTGTGGTTAAAGAAGCCTCCTCTCTAGAAAAAGTAACCCGCCGATGCCTGGAAAAAGTTGACGGGGAGACGAACAAACCTACTGAAGAGCTGGAAATTCAGAGCCGTCTGCGTCTCACCAGGAAGGGATCCTTTTTTTATACCTACGTTAATAGAGTCTTTGTCGAGCATCCGCAACAGCTGATCGAAGGCTGTCAGGAACTGGGGTTGGAAGGAATGGAATGTATTTATGTTGCCTTTGATTTTTCTACTATTACGGAGGAAGAGGCCGATGAATACCTGCGCATGTTAGAAAACCAGCTGGGGATTGAAGCCCGGCGGGTGAATGATAATATCAGCATTCCCATGTTGTTTAAGCCGTCAACATGGTTTACTTTTTAAGATAGGTGGAGCATCTATGTATTACAGCAGTCGGGCAGTGGTAATTAAGAACAGGGATTTAAAGGAAACCGATGCTCTGGTGACCTTATTTACCGAGAAGCAGGGCAAGCTTACGGCGGTTGCCAGGGGTGTAAAACGAGCCCAAAGCAGTCTGCGAGCCTGTGTACAGCCCTTCTGTCAATCGCAGTTTTACTTTCATAAAGGGAAAAGTTTGGATTTGATCACCCAGGGGAAGTTACTTTCTTTTTATGGCAATTCTCGGCAGGACTTACAGCGTACTTTATGGTGTATGTACATGATGGAAATCCTGGATAAAAGTCTGCTGGACAGGGTGCCCATGCCAGATCTATATACATCGTTATGTCATGTTCTGGATAAACTAAGTGAAGATACCTTTCATCCAGTATGGATCCGTTATTTCGAGATCCGTTTACTGATCAATCTGGGTTACCAGCCTATTATTGACCAGTGTGTAAAATGTGGAGGCACACAGCTCAGGCCTTACCAATTCTGTGTTGCTGAAGGAGGGCTTTTATGCAGCCAGTGTGCCCGGGGACAAAAGGTGTTTGCTTTGAGTGGGGAAAGTCTGGCTCTGATTCGCTTGATGATTCAGAACCGTTATAAGGCTCTGGAGCGGGTGACTGTATCCCGGGAAGCGGAGAAGCAGGTAGAGCGTTTTTTAGAACAATATTTACAATACCATCTGGAGCGACGCTTTCATCTAAAGGATACTATAGCCCTTTTGAAAAAGCGTCTTGATCTTCCAATTGACAAGCCATCAGGTGGTTGTTAAACTATGGTATGAATTTTATAGTATAGCGGACGATGCAGAAGAGAAGTAAGCTTACCAATATTACAGAGAGCTGGAGCAGGTGTAAACTGGCATTATGGTAGCTGAAGGCACTTTGAAGTCCCAGGAGGAAAACTGGCAGCCGCCAGTTAGTAAAACCTGCTTTTGAGGTGGGCCATGTGCCAAACAGGGTGGAACCGCGGGAACAATCCCGTCCCTGGTGGTTACAGGGCTCTTTTTATTTATTTTTTTAAAGGAGGTTATAGTATATATGAATTTCCAGCAGATTATCATGGTGCTTCAGGAATACTGGGGTGAGCAGGGCTGTATTCTTCAACAGCCTTATGACGTGGAAAAAGGTGCTGGTACCATGAACCCGGCTACATTTTTGCGGGCCCTGGGACCTGAACCATGGAACGTCGCCTATGTTGAACCTTCCAGACGTCCCACTGATGGGCGCTACGGTGAAAACCCCAATCGCTTACAGCATTATTATCAATTTCAAGTTATTTTAAAGCCCTCGCCTGATAATGTTATTGATCTCTATATGGAAAGTTTATACCGCCTGGGAATTGACCCCCAGCAGCATGATATACGTCTGGTAGAGGATAATTGGGAATCCCCTACCCTGGGAGCCTGGGGTCTGGGCTGGGAAATCTGGCTGGATGGCATGGAAATTACCCAGTTTACTTATTTCCAGCAGTGTGGTGGTTTTGATTGCTATCCGGTTTGTGCTGAAATTACCTATGGTATTGAACGCATCGCCATGTATATCCAGAATAAGGATAATGTTTATGATATCGAATGGGTGGATGGGATTTCTTATGGGGATGTTCATCATCAGGCAGAGATTGATTACTCTATTTATAATTTTGAAACGGCCGATGTAGAAACTCTCATGCAGATGTTTAATCTGTGTGAGGGTGAGGCTGAACGCATTGTGTCATTAAAGCTTCCGCAGCCAGCGTATGACTATGTATTGAAGTGCTCGCACTTATTTAACCTGCTGGATGCTCGGGGAGCGATAAGTGTGACTGAACGCACAGGATATATTTTAAGAATTCGCAATCTGGCCAGAATGGTAGCCAGAGAATACATGGAACAGAGGCAAAAGCTGGGGTTTCCTTTGATTAAAGATGAGAAGTTAAGGTCTGAGCTCCTGGCCGAGCGGGAGGTGACTGATCATGAATAGAGATCTACTGCTGGAAATTGGTGTGGAAGAAATGCCAGCTGCTTTTATGGACCCGGCGTTGCAGGATTTAAAAGAGATTGCCAGGCAGAAATTGGAGGAAAAAAGAATTTCCTTTGCCGCCATTCACAGTTATGGCACACCACGCCGCATAGTTTTGCATATTGATGAACTGGCCGATAAGCAGCAGGATGCACATTTAAAAACCCGTGGGCCCAGAAAGAGTGCTGCTTTTGACCAGCAGGGGCAGCCGACAAAAGCGGCACTGGGTTTTGCCCGCAGTCAGGGCATGGACGTGGCTGATTTAATCATCGAAGAACAAAACGGTAGCGATTATCTTTTTGCGGTTAAAAGGGAAGAGGGGCAAAAGACCATTGATTTACTGCCGGAGATATTGTTGAGTATGATCCAGGCTCTTTCTTTTCCTAAATCGATGCGCTGGGCTTATTATCAACAGCGTTTTGCCCGCCCCATTCGCTGGATTTTAGCCCTCTATGGAGAGCAAGTGGTGGACATGGAAGTAGCCAATGTTCATAGTCAACCGTTTACCTACGGACACCGTTTTTTATCCCCACAGGCAAAAAAAGTAGATAATATTCCCAATTATTATCATATACTTAAAGAGGCCTATGTGATTCTGGATCCGCAGGAGAGAAAAGATAGGGTATGGCAGCAGGTACAGGAAATAGCCCGGCAGCTTGGGGGACGTGCGATAAAGAACCATAAATTGCTGGAAGAGATCAATTACTTGATCGAGTATCCTACCGCCTTTTATGGTAAGTTTTCCCCCTCTTATCTGGAGCTGCCTCCTGAGGTACTGACCACTTCTATGATTGAGCATCAGCGTTATATTCCTGTTTTTGATCAGGAAGAAAAATTGATGCCCGGTTTTATTGGAGTTAGGAATGGAACGGACTACTGTCTGGATGTGGTGCGGGCAGGAAATGAGCGGGTTTTGAAAGCGCGCCTGGAGGATGCTCTGTTTTTTTGGGAAGAAGACACCAAACAGCCTTTGGAGTCTTTCGTACCCGATCTGGAAGAAGTTTTATTCCATGAACGTCTGGGAAGTCTGGCCGATAAAGTACATCGTCTGCAAGCACTGATGGAGGTACTGGTGGATGTCTTCGGCCTTTCAAACTTTGAAGAGGCCCGGCGGGCTGCCTACCTGTGCAAAGCTGACCTAGTCAGCAGTATGGTCTATGAATTTCCAGAGCTGCAGGGAGTTATGGGGCAGTATTATGCACATAAGAGCGGGGAGTCAGAGGAAGTGGCGACGGCAATCTTCGAACACTACCTGCCCCGTTTTGCCGGGGATGATTTGCCCACAACGGAAACTGGTATACTGCTTTCATTGGCTGAAAAAATTGATAATCTGACCGGCTGTTTTTGTATTGGTATTCGTCCTACTGGCTCGCAAGATCCATATGCCTTGAGGCGACAGGCTCTGGGTATGGTCAATATCATACTGGAAAACGATTTTAAGGTTGACCTACAGCCTTTGTTCGAAGCTGCTTATCGGAATTTCTCCTTAATTGATCCGGACTTGTCTATGGAAGAAACCACTGCTGAGCTATTGGATTTCATTAAACAACGTTTACGTGGTGTCATGCTGGAACGCGGATTCAGCTACGATGTGGTTGAGGCGGTGCTTGGTTTACCGCAAGCAGACTTGGCTGATCTGCTTCATCGAGCTACAGTGCTGCAAAAGGCTAAAAAACAACCTTATATGGAATCCTTCATGATTGTTTTTAATCGCTGCAACAACCTCAGTAAAAAATGGGCAGCCAGCAGTGTAGATGAGAATGTCCTCGTCGATGAAACCGAAAAGCTTCTGTATAAGACCTGGAAAAACATGGAAGATGAGCTGCATAGGAAAATAAAAGCAGGACAGTATGAGGCAGCCCTTCAACAAATAGCCAGTTTGCGTCCTCAACTGGACCGTTTTTTTGATACGGTTATGGTTATGGTTGAAGATGAACAGCTCAAGGCGTCTCGTTTAGGCCTGCTGAAATCTATTACCCTGGTCTGTTTGAGTATTGCTGATTTTAGTAAATTGGTTAATATATAAAAATATTTTTAGAAACAGGATTTTTTTTAGTCAATATAGTATGTATAATGAGGTTAATTAGCCCAAACAGTATAGCATAATTGGGTGGTGAACATGATCGAACTTAGCGAAAGGCAGGAAAAAATCCTGAAAATTGTAAAAAACAATGGTCCTATTACCGGGGAAAACATTGCCGAAAAGTTAGACGTGACCCGTGCAACCTTGAGACCTGACCTGGCTGTATTAACCATGTCTGGTTTTCTTGAAGCCAAGCCCAGGGTTGGATATACCTTTAAAACTGACAGCCTGGATAACCATATTCATAAGATTTTAAACAAATATCGGGTGAAAGATATTATGTCCATGGCGGTTGTAGTGCGTGAAGATTGCAGTATTTATGATGCGATTGTCACCCTTTTTGTTGAAGATACCGGCAGTGTTTTTGTGGTCGATAATGATGGTTTTTTAACCGGTATTGTTTCCCGCAAGGACCTCTTAAAAACTACACTGGGGCAGGCGGATATTCATAAAGTGCCTGTTTCTGTAATTATGACCCGTCGGCCGAACGTTATTACCACTTCCATGGATGAGACCGCTGTGGAGGCAGTGCGAAAAATCGTTGAGCATGAAGTCGACAGCCTGCCGGTGGTAAAATATTATATCGGTATGCCAGGAGAGGAACGGCAGGAAGTCGTAGGACGTGTTACCAAGACCAATATCGCACGTCTATTTCTCGATTTGGCACTTGAATAATGCAAGGGGGTTAGCGAATTGGGAAACCACCTACCAGGGGTCTATATTGTTTCTGATTCCATCGGTGAAACTGCTGAAATGGTAGTTAGAGCCGCTGCCAGTCAGTTTAATTCTGGGGGCATGGAAATACGCAGGGTACCAAATATTTCAGATACGGAGACATTGGATGAAATCGTTTATAAGGCCAGTCAATTAAACTATTTGATTGCTTATACCCTGGTTTTAGAAGATCTCAGCCAGCATCTGGAAGCAGAAGCAGCTAAAGCAAACGTGGTGTGTGTAGATATCCTCGGTCCTATAATTGAAGCTTTTAAACAGGCCAGTAATATTGAACCGCGGCGGGAACCCGGCTTGTTACGCAAGATCGATGAAATGTATTATCGCCGCGTGGAAGCAGTAGAATTTGCGGTTCGATATGATGATGGCAAGGATCCGCGTGGAATTCTTCTGGCGGATATTGTGCTGGTAGGTGTTTCACGGACCTCAAAAACGCCTTTATCCATGTATCTGGCCCATAAACGCATCAAAGTTGCTAATGTTCCGCTGGTACCGGAAGTGCCTCCACCGGAGGAACTTTTCCAGGTTGAAAAGGGTAAAGTGATCGGTTTGATCATTCGCCCCGAGCAATTAAACCAAATTCGTACCGAAAGATTAAAAACTCTGGGGCTTAAAGGGCAGGCTTCATATGCCAACCCGGAGCGCATCATGGAGGAACTGGAGTATGCCGATTCCCTGATGAAGAAACTGGGCTGCCCGGTTATTGATGTTACCAATCGAGCTGTTGAAGAAACAGCCAGCAAAATACTGGAAATATACTACAGGAGGTTAAGCAATGTCTAAGGAAAAATATGTCTACTTATTCCAGGAAGGTAATGCAAAAATGCGTTCCTTGTTGGGAGGCAAGGGGGCTAACCTGGCGGAAATGACTAATATAGGATTGCCTGTTCCCCCCGGTTTTACCATTACTACTGAAGCCTGCAATAAATATATTGCAGCCGGACGGAAATTTCCGGCCGGTATGCTGGAAGAAGTGTTCCAGGCTCTGCAGGAGCTGGAGAAAAGCACGGGCAAGAATTTTGGCTTAAAGGACAACCCGTTGCTGGTTTCAGTTCGTTCTGGTGCGCCCGTTTCCATGCCGGGCATGATGGATACCATTCTGAATTTGGGGCTGAACGATGAATCGGTACAGGGATTAGCTAAATTGACGGGTGATGAACGCTTTGCCTATGATTGTTATCGGCGCTTCATCCAGATGTTCAGTGATGTGGTTCTGGGTATAGAACATGCCATGTTTGATGAGATTGTTGAAAGGCATAAACGCAAGCTCAGTGTTATCTTCGACTATGAACTCCCCGCGGAAGAACTTATGATTATTATTGGTGAATACAAAGAGCTGGTGGAGCAGGAACAGGGTCGAAGTTTTCCGCAGGATGTACAGGAACAATTAATTCTTGCTATTCAAGCTGTTTTTGATTCATGGAATAATCCCCGGGCAGACTATTATCGCCGGCTGAATAAAATACCTGAAGATTTAGGGACGGCTGTTAATGTACAGGCTATGGCCTTTGGGAACATGGGTAATGATTGTGGTACAGGGGTGGCCTTTACCCGCGATCCCTCTACCGGAGAAAAAGAGCTTTATGGCGAGTTTTTGATTAACGCTCAGGGTGAAGATGTGGTAGCAGGTATTCGCACCCCCATGCCGATTTCTAAATTAAAAGAAGAACTACCTGATGTTTACCAGCAGTTTTTAGATACCTGTCTCAATCTGGAAAAACACTACCGTGATATGCAGGATATAGAGTTTACAGTGGAAAAAGGCAAACTTTACATACTGCAGACCCGTAATGGCAAGAGAACTACCCGGGCGGCAGTTAAAATAGCTGTTGATATGGTTAATGAAGGCTTGATAAGTAAAGAAGAAGCCTTGCTACGGGTGGAAGCAGAACAGATTAACCAGTTGCTGCATCGTCAGATTGATACCAGTGCTAATGTGCAGCCGGTGGCTAAAGGTTTACCGGCTTCGCCTGGCGCTGCTTATGGAAAGGTTATCTTTGATGCTGATGAAGCAGAAAAAGAGGGCGAGCGCGGTGAAAAGGTGGTACTGGTCCGTAGCGAAACCACGCCTGATGACATTCACGGCATTGTGTACGCGCAGGGAGTTTTAACCTCTCGGGGGGGAATGACTTCCCACGCAGCTGTAGTAGCTCGTGGAATGGGCAAACCCTGTGTTTGTGGCTGTGAGGTGCTTAAGATTGATCTTGAAAAGCAGCAGTTTACTATCGGTGATAAGGTAGTCAAGAAGGGCGATACTTTAACTATTGATGGAGCTACCGGTGATGTCATTCTGGGTGAGGTAGCGATGATCGAACCGACCCTCTCTGATGAGTTTCAGACCCTCTTACAGTGGGCTGATGAGGTAAAGAAATTAAAAGTACGTGCCAATGCAGATACCCCTGAAGATGCCTCCAAAGCACGCGAGTTTGGAGCTGAAGGTATTGGGTTGACACGCACAGAACATATGTTTATGGCACAGGAACGGCTGCCGTATGTGCAGGAAATGATTCTAGCCGAAAGTCTGGAAGATCGTCAGGCGGCGCTTGATCAATTGCTGCCCTATCAGCGCGATGATTTTTATGGAATTTTAAAAGCGATGGCTCCCTATCCGGTTACTATTCGCCTTCTGGATCCACCTCTGCATGAATTTTTACCTAACCGGGAAAGCCTGCTCTTAGAGATTGCAGAGCTCAAATTTAAAGGTGCAGAAGCGAAGGTTCTCGGTGAAAAAGAAACCCTGCTGAAAAAGGTGGAAAAAATTTCAGAAATGAATCCTATGCTGGGACATCGGGGTTGCCGTTTGGGGATCACGTATCCAGAGATCTATGTCATGCAGGTCAGAGCCATCTTTGAGGCCATGTATTTATTGAAAGATGAAGGGGTTGAAACCTTTACCGAAATAGAGCTGCCCCTGATTATGGATAAGAATGAATTCACCTTCTTGAAGGAAGAAATCATGACCACCTATGAGGAGGTTAAAAAGGATAAGCAGGGCGAGCTGGACTTTCGGCTGGGTACCATGCTGGAATTACCCAGGGCTTGTATTGCCGCTGATGAGATTGCTGCCCAGGCTGAGTTTTTCTCTTTTGGGACCAACGATCTGACCCAGACTACCTTTGGGTTCAGCCGGGACGACGCAGAAGGGAAATTCCTGCCCATTTACCTGGAGAAGAAGATTATTCAGAACAATCCCTTTGCCGTACTGGATCGTAAAGGGGTAGGAGCTCTGATGCAGATTGCGGTAGAAAAAGCCAGATCAACCCGTTCTGATATTCTCCTGGGTATTTGCGGCGAACATGGTGGTGAACCAAGTTCGATTGAATTCTGCCATATCATCGATCTGGATTATGTGAGCTGTTCTCCCTATCGAATTCCAGTAGCACGTCTGGCAGCTGCGCAGGCAGCCATCCAAAACAAATAGCATAATAAACCTATATAAAAGAAGTCATATAGGGAAATAGAGGCAACTCTATTTCCCTATTCTATTTTCTGTTTTATAAGGCATTTTTACCAATAGTATGGAATTGAGGAAAAATAGATAAGAATGTAGCGCTTAAAAAGCTAGTCTAAATACAATCCGGGACAGGCTTATTG
>DUSB01000004.1 GCA_012840625.1 Syntrophomonadaceae bacterium | reverse complement strand
CCTATGCGGTTTCGTCTCATTTAACCCCGCTGGCTGAAACCCTGGTGGATCTGACTCTGGATGAAGAAGCGCCTCCTGAATTTCATCCCCTTAACCGCATTATGAATTACAGGAAACTCTTCCTTAAAGGTAGAAAAAAGCGCCATCTCAGCCTTGCTCAGTATGAGCAGTTGCGCTTGACGCTGGATACTACTGTTCATATGGGGCTGCTGGTTCACCTGCTCCTGGTGCTGTCACCGGGACGCAAGGAAAATTACCCCCGGGTGGACATGGAACAACTGGCGCGCAGCTGGGTGTATCGTATCCCTTTTCTGCCGCGTTTAATACCGCGCTATGATGCCGATGTGAAAAAATTGCCCACCGCCATGTTCGATGCCTACTATCAGGACTATGTGTTTCCCTTTGTAAGAAACGAGCTGAAAATGAAAGGCTATTTCAGCATGAAGGAGCAAAGACGTTTTTTCAACCAGCTCTTCTTTAGCGGTGTGCTGCTGGGCCTGGAAAGTGACTTTGCCTGCCGGCAAATACAATCCCAACAATCCTAGACAGGATAAGAGGGGGTCTGGCCCCCTCTTTTTTTGCGCATCTATAATTCCAGCCGGCGATCATAAATGAGCGCAGCGGCGATAAACACCAGCACCGAGACTATGGCAACGATTATAGAAGAATAAAGTATATAGCTGCTGGGGTCGGGAAAGGGTAGCGGCGGATTAAGTCCCATTCCCAAACCAAAGTGTGTAATGCCCGCAGCATTAATCATTTCTATACCTTTGCTAAGCAGTATAAGGATGGCTATAAAGGATACAAAACTGAGCAGGCCGGAATATTTGCGTACCAGCTTGCCCAGCACCTGAGCCAGAAAACTGATGCAGCAAAAAAACATCACATTTACCAGACCAAAAAGAGCCATTAAAGCCAGATTGCTATACACATTGGGAACCATGCTCATAAGCTGCTTGATCTCACCGGGGTAAGATGCCATAATAGCAAGGCCTCCTGCGGTTCCAGCTGCCAGCCCCCCGATGACAAGTTCAGTCATCAGTGCCGTAAGTTTAGCTCCCAGTATCAGTGCCCCAGATGCCGGCAAAGACATCATCAGATAAACGGTCTGGTTCTTCCATTCCCGGGATAGTTTAAACGAGGAGATAAAGGGTAAAAACGCTGCCAGACCTACGGTTAGAGTCAAGGAAAGCCCCGTCAGCGGTGCTGCTTTAAAATAAGCATAAACATTAAGTAAAATACTGGTCGCGATTAAAATAACAATCTCCGGAGTCAATTCTCGCAATTCCTTTTTATAGAGGGTCCAGAATCTCCTGCCTTTACCTGCTGTTGGCATGACGAAAAACCTCCTTCATGATCCCAACCATGGACAGACCCCACTCATTACGCAGCTCTTCCGCTTCGCCCTCCAGGCATATCTGTCCCTGATCAAGAAAAATAACCTGATCAACCATAGCCTCGATTTCACCAATTTCATGAGTGGATATGATCATGGTTTGCTGATGATCGGCAAAATCCTGAATTAAAGTGCGGGCAATCTCCTCACGGGTGAGAATATCTATGCCGGAAAAAGGCTCATCCATAAGCAGATAGTGAGCATTTCTCGATACTGCCAGAAGTATTTTGCATTTGGCCCGCTGTCCCTTCGAAATCTTGCCCAGCTTCATATCTTCCTGTAGTTTTAGAAACTCCAGCAGGTGGCCGTATTTCTCCTGATCCCAATCCCCATAAAAAGCCCGTAAAAAATCGGCAGCTTCTTTAAGAGTCCACCAGGGATAGAAATGATCAATTTCTGGCAGATAGGAAACAAACTCTTTGGCCTGACGAGGGGTCTGCCCGCCAATGCTGACCGTTCCGGTGTCCGCCCGGTTTACTCCCGCCATAATCTTCATCATGGTTGACTTGCCAGCTCCATTAGGTCCAAACAAGCCCACAATCTTCCCCTCATCAATAGTAAGATCAATATGATCCAGAGCCTGAACGGTGCCAAAACGCTTGCTTACATTTTGAAATTCAATCATCAGCCACAACCTCCTTGCTCGATTTTTGTTTTTCTTCCAGCAGGGAGCAGATCTCTTCATCTTTGAAACCCAGCGCATGCATTTCTTCTATAAAATAAGTGAGAACCTGCTCTGCCATTTCCTTTTTAATTTTTTGCTGCATCTCCGGATCAGGTACAATAAAAGTACCTTGCCCTCGTATAGTTGCAACCATCCCCATCATCTCCATTTCCCGGTAAGCCCTCTGTACAGTATTAGGATTGACTTTAATCTTCTGTGCATATTCCCGTTGCGATAATATCCTGTCACCCGGACCAATATCTCCGCGTGCCAGTGCCTTTTTATAGGCATCAATAATTTGCTGATAGATAGGACGGGCCTTATTAAAATCCATTCCCACCACCCCTGCTTTCCTAGTGTACTGGTATCCTAGTGCACTATTAGTATAGGGGTATAAGGCGCCTCTGTCAAGCATTATGCCCCGAACCTTACCGGATGCCATCCTCCAGCTTAAACGGCAAAAAGAGCTCGGCTTTTCTTGAGGAGTGTTCAATGATAGTAAAAATGAAGATTCTGGCCAGCAAAAAGCAGGGGCATGTACCCCTGCTTTTTCTTTATGTCAGTTCTTTCTTATTGTTTTTTGCGCTGATAGAGTTCCTCAATTTCTTCTGCATAGTGCTCCATAATGACCCGTTTTTTAGTTTTCTGGGTGGGGGTCAGCTCATCCCTTTCTTCGGTAAAGCGTCGAGGAATAATGGTATACTGCTTGATTTGTTCAAAGTTCTCTAGCTTACTGTTAATTTCCTCTACATTGTTAGCAATCATTTTCTGTAGCAGCGGCTGGTTAATAAAATCCTCTCCAACCTCCATACAGATCCTGGCTCCATTATCTTCGCCGAAAACAAGCTTGCTCTTATCATAAGCAATACCTTCCCGGTCAAAAAATTCGATAAAATAATCAAAATTAGGGACGATCAAGGCTGAAATATAGGTTTTCTCATCACCGATAATAAAAATCTGCTCAATGAAAATACTGGTAGCATAAAGACTCTCAATCTTGTAAGGGGCTACATTTTTCCCCGTAGCCAGGCAGATAATGGCTTTTTTGCGATCTACAATACGGAAATAGCCATCCGCATCCTGTTCAGCCAGATCCCCGGTCTTAAACCAGCCATCCTCGGTAAAAGCAGCTTCATTTTCCTCTGGTTTGTTTAAATAACCTATGAATATCCCGGCTCCCGTAACTTCAATTTCACCGTCTTCAGCCAGCCTGACCTTAGATCCGCAGGCCTCAGGACCAACGGTTCCTGGCTTGGCGGCCCGCATGGGATTATAACAGCAGGCACTGGCGGTTTCTGTTAAACCGTAGCCTTCCATAACCGGTACTCCGCAGATATAGAAAAAACGTAAGAGATCCGGTGCAATGCCAGCACTGGCTGAAAAGGCAAAACGGAAACGGCTGCCGAAAAGCTCACGTACTTTAGCAAAAAGTTTATCCGCTATGGCATATTTCAGCCGCAGTCCCAGCGGCAGTCTGGATTTAACATCAAATTCTGGGGTCATATTGATATGACCGTGTTCGTTGGTGCGATAGGCTAAAACCTCCTCACCCACCCTCAGAGCCCAGTCAAAAAGTTTTTTCTGCGTAGGGTTGGCCTCCATCAGTTGCTGAAATTCCATGTAGATCTTTTCATAAAGCCGAGGTACACAGGAAAACCAAGTGGGATTGTATTTTGGCAGATCATTCATCAAAGTCCCCGGACTATCTGCATAAGCAATGCTGGCACCTACCCAGATAGCCAGCCACTGTGAACAGCCCCGATCAAATATGTGGGAAAGGGGCAGGAAGGAAAGGGCACGATCTTCTTCATCCACCGGATGCCCTGCTTCTTCAAAATAATGATAGGCTCCATCCATGCGTGACTGAAAGGTGCCATGAGTCATGATAACGCCCTTACCCTGACCAGTGGTGCCAGAGGTATATAAAATAGTACACCAGTCGTCCAGGGTATTGCCCTGCCAGCGCTGCATATAATGGATGCGTTGTTCATCAAGATGCTTTTTACCCAATTCCATTAGATCACCCAGGGACATAACCCGGGGGTGCTGGGATGTGTAGTTTATATCCAGCATGATAATCTTTTCCAGATTGGGCATGTCATCAAGGCCTGGCAGAACGCGATCCAGAATCTCCTGACTTCCCGCCAGTAGATAACGACTTTCCGAGTCATTTACAATATAGGCTATTTCATTGATAGATAAGGTAGGGTAAATAGTTACCAATACCGCCCCACAGTTAATGACCGCTATATCGCTGTGAGTCCAGTAAGGACTGTTGTGTGACATGATCGCTACTCTGTCTTTCTTCTCCAAACCCAGTTGTAGCAGTCCACAAGCAATATATTCGACCCTCTGCTGCACCTCTTTCCAGGTAAAATGCCCCTGATTGTCGCCATGATATAGATCAGCATTAAAAATCTGGGCAGTCCTATCCGGAAATTCTTTTACGGTAGCATAAAAAGCCTCGCTTATGGTACGCCCATCTACATAGTGACCCATAAAGATCCTCCCCTCGACATTTGATTATTCGCTGTAATATTTATTATTATATTACATTTTCGAATATATTTCCTGGCCAAATATTGATAGCTGTTATTTTTTATCACTAAATGTGCTGAAATATGAACGCCAGAAGCAACAAGACCCCTGTAAATTAAAGATAAGGGCTGTTCATGTAAAGCGGGCAAGATATTAATCCCTGAAAAATGTAGTATAGTATTATTGAAGGGTACTAACATAACCGTCCCGGGGAAGAGAAATCTGTATCCACAGGTGAGTTTGTTACACCATTTAGAGACATCTGTGATTTGGCTGGTGGAAATTGTTCCTGTTTTACGCGCAAGGTTACAGCTTCTGAATAAGAATATAGGCAAGGATAAGCATAATTATGCTCTTCTTCAGGAGAATTTGACTTTTCCATTCAGGACTTGACTTTAGTGGTTAGCTGGTCTTGTGTTTTATCCTCACATTGCATTTAACCGATCATAATTCTGCCTTTAGGAAAGCGCCGCTGGGGGGGCTGTCCTTGATATACCAGTGCATAGGCAATGGTAGCTGGTCCCAGACGCCCCAGATACATGGTAACAGCGATCAGTATCCTGCCGACATTATTTAATTCAGGTGTCAACCCCAAACTCAGGCCCACCGTTCCCGCTGCTGAAACCACCTCAAAAAGCACCTTCATAAAATCCTGATGGTAAAAAGATAGAATAAAAGCATCCAGGATAATCAAGGCTCCCATCATTAATACAATGGTTAATCCCCGCACGATATCTCCAAGTGGTAAACGGCGCTCCGCGATCTCCACATCTCTTTTACCCCGGAAAACACTATATATTGTTACACCCAGTATAACCACTGTAGTAACTTTGATTCCACCGGCGGTGGAGCTGGGAGCACCACCAATAAACATCAAAATCATCATCAAAATCTGGGTGGGGTTAATGGTGGTTCCTAAATCGATGGTAGAAAAACCGCAGGTCCTGGTAGCAGCCAAGTAATAGGCGTTTAAAGCTTTCTCACTACCGCTCATCTGGACCAGGGCATAATGAGATTCCATAAAATAAATGCCCAGTGATCCGGCTGCAATGATAATGAAGGTTGCCAGCAGTACCACCCGACTATGCAGCGATAATGGCCAGCGCTGACCCCGGGCTTTTTTCAGGTTAATCAGTTCGTAGATGACCAGAAAACCCAATCCCCCCGTAATAAATAAGATGGAGGTGGCCATTATGACCAGGGGATCATTATAGTATGCCTGCAGACTTTGAAAGCCGCCAAATATATCAATCCCGGCATTATTAAAGGCCGAAATAGAATGAAAAAGAGCATACCAAGCGGCCCGACCAGCCCCCATAGGGGCCAACCAGTGAAAAAACAATACAATGGCTCCTGCACCCTCAGCAACCAGAGTGAAAACCAGGATGGAACGAACAATCTGCCCGGTTTCTTCAAAACTGGACCGATTCAAAGCTGCTCCCATCAGAATCTTCTGTTTTAAGTCCAGGTTGCGTCCCAGATTGAAAGCAAATAGGGTTACAAAGGTCATAATCCCCAAGCCGCCAATCTGTATCAGCAGCAGGATGATAATATGTCCAAAAGTAGTCCAGTAGG
>DUSB01000081.1 GCA_012840625.1 Syntrophomonadaceae bacterium | reverse complement strand
TCATAGTAGACCAAGACCTCCTTATTGGCTTTGCAATAAAGTCTAACATTTTCGACTGAATGGATAAAGTGCTTTGTGTAATATTTATGCACTATTTCTGTTAATAGACTTGGCAGGAGCAAGGGGGGTTCTGCTGATTTTGACGTACATTTACAGCGGAGTTAAATGGAAGTTCAGAAAATATCCCCACTCAGAATAGGGTATGATGAATAGGTAGATACCGGGGCATTGACGGGCGCTGGATTTTGCACACAGATTAGCACTGCTTAGCGGAAGTCTTTAGCTTCCCCCTGCGTGGGAGTCATGGACATATAGCGGTTTTAAGACCTAGATTAAGGCTGAAGCTTTATAAATGACAATGATTCTAAAGTCCTGAAATTCCTGCAGTAAAATAAAGCTTCTCCTGGGAGGGGGGTATGGAGGTTTATGTCAGGGGTCTGCTCCAGGGGAAGTTTTTAGCTTTCCCCTGCCGTATGTAAAGCCGTTAAATCTGTATTATCTGTATCTGAAGTAAAAGCTTTTATCTATAAATTGTCCTTTTAATGATATCAAGATAAAATGTGTCAGTTTGCCATGAAAATATAGACAAATAGAAGATTTCTGCTATGGTATAAAATAGGAATTTGGTTTTATTTTATAAATAAAGTATTAGTATATTACATATGAAGGGAGGGGTATGGTGGATCGTTGTGCCTATTGCCGGGATGTAAGTATTGATGAAAAAGCATTACCCTTTCAAGTTAATAAAAAAGAGGCGCTTACTACCTTTGAGTATTGTTCTACAGAATGTCGGGAAGCGATTGAAGGCTTTGTTGAATTCAGCAACAGCAATCTGGATCGTTTTGTAAAGATCGGGTTTACCCTGTTATTTGGTTTAATAATAGCGGTAATTATTGCTAAAATCTATTTTAGTGCTGTTGTTTACGGCTGGATACTGGGTCTGGGCTTGATAGCTCTGGGGGTATTGTTTTTTCGCTATCCTTTTGCCACTTGGGGGGTATATCAGCGTTTGGGGATTAAGAATGCCACTAGGATGCTGCGGATTATTGCTGTATTAATCATAGTGATCGGTTGTTCCCATATCTATCTTTTATACGTGTAATTCGGACTAATTATGAAAGCCGGGTAAAAGAATCTGTCGGCAGGGGCAGAACTTTTACCCGGCTTTTATGTATATATTAAAAAGGTGCGCGCACCGTACCCCATTCCGGGGCCGATTCCCGTTCTGCTCGTTTGCGCAGATAAGTAGACAGACTCGCCAGGGCTTTTTCCGGATCAGAAAATGCCTGCTGCGGGCAGTCGGTTTCCTCGGAGTCGGATTCAGTAATCCAGTAGCCATGTGGCCCGCCGCCTTCCACATACCATATCCAGCTCTTTCCCCGGCGACAAATGCCGATAGCGGTGATATGGTAGTTTACCGAGGCACCCAGGCTGCAGCCATCGCCCCCCTGAGACATACTGTCAAAAACGAAATCATGGTGCTCCTTTTTTCTTATCTGCTGTGCTAAAGTTTCTATAATCGCTTTGCGGTTTAGTTCACGAAACATGTCGATCACCATCCAGGCTTTATTATCACGTATTATAGCATGAGATAGGTTTCTTTAAATAGTGACCTTTTTTGTCTTTGCTGACAGGACGAAAGTTTGATGGCGATACAGGCTGATAGTCTCAACGAGTAATTTAAGTTTATCGGATTTCTTCCCTCAGGTCTTAATTATTATTAAAGAAATCTAAGCTGGCTGACGATATTCTATTTAGAATAAAATCTTAACAGAGTGGGGGGTTAAACATGCGGGTGGGAAGTCATGTGGGGCCAGAACACCTCGCTATGGTTCATTCCGAGACAGTACAGGAAAGTACAGCAAGGGGTCAGAATAGGCCCCAGGAAGGCGAAGGGCTAAAAATAGAATATACAGATCTGCCGCGTTATAAATTGGAGGCAGAAAACCTGCACAATGCAGCTGAAACAATTAACCAGGCCCTCAAAATCAGCAATTATCACCTTCAATTCAACTTGCATGAAAAAAGTGGCCGCTATCAGGTGAAGGTCGTTGACACAGATAGTAACGAGGTTATCAGAGAGATACCGCCGGAACGCATGTTGGAGATAGCGGCAGACATACGGCAGATGATGGATAAACTGCTGGGGCTCGTTGTGGATGAGCTAGTCTGATTCCTATTTTCAATTTTTATGCTTACTGATCCCTCTGGGGTCCCGGGACATTCTTACTATTAACTTTAGGTGAAAGCTCTTATGATATACCTGGAACAAAGGAGGAAGTTCTTGTGAATATACATGCTCAGGCTTATGACCAGTACAAGCGGATTAGTGTGGAGACACTGGCGCCGGAAAAACTCTTACTGCTACTATTTGAAGCGGCCATAAAAGATCTAGTCAAGGCCCGGCAGGCTGTTGAAGCCAGGGATTTTAATACCGCTCATAATGAGATTATTAAGGTAGAAAACATCCTGGTGGAGCTTATGTCCACTCTTAATATGGATTATGAGATCTCCAAGCAGCTTTATGCGCTTTACGATTATATGTATAATCAACTGGTTGAAGCTAACCTGAGTAAAAACGGTGAAATTCTGGTGGAAGTAGAGGATTTTCTGAGAGAGCTTTATGATGCCTTTCAAGAGGCGGATCGTATACTTAAAACCCGTCCCCATCGCGAAAATCAAGCGCCGACGGCATCAACAAATATAAAGAATGCAGACGATATCATGAAGGTGCAGAATACGCAGGCAAAATCCTCAGATATCCCGCGAGGGATAAACATAAAGGGTTAATGAAAGGTTTATACATGATGGAATTAGACGTACAAAAATGGCGGCAGCGTTTGGAAGAAGTAGAGCTTCTATATACCAAACTGCTGAATATATCCTGCCAGCAAAAGGATTTAATGGCTGCTTTTGATCCTGATACCCAGGGGCAGGTGGAACAGCTTGACGCACTCCTGCAGGAACGGGAAGGGCTTATGCAGCGGATTGACATGGTGAGCATAAGCCAGGAAGAAGAGATAAACCTGCTCAAGATTCTGGAACAGGAGGGTCATACTGAGCGCTGGAGATTGGCCCGGCAAATGCAGCAGGACTATCAGAAAAGCCGTCAGGAGTTGCAGTCTGTGCTTCAGACCATTCAGGAGAATGATCAAAAAACACAGGATAAAATGGCCGAAGCTATTAAAGAATTAGGAAGCAGGCTGGCCAATGCCAGGGAGAATGTCAGGGCTACCCGGGCTTATACCCGGTATGGCACCTCATCCGAGGGCTGGTTTATTGATCAGAAAAAGTAGGTTGAGTGAAATGGATATGCGTAATAATCATGATAAATTAATCGAACAGCTGCTGGATAATTTCGCCCAACAGCAAAACCTGTATGAAGAAATGCTGCAGTTGGCGCGGGAACAAAATGAAACTCTGGCCAGGACAGAAACTATCATCAACGAAAATGTTCTTACTATTCTTCTGGAACCACGTGTGGAACTAATGGAGAAACTGGATCATCTCAATCAAGAAAATCGGGCGCTACAGCAGAGATTATTGGCGGGATTGGGCATGGAAGAATTTGTGCTGAGCCAGTTAAAAGGGAAAATCTCCTCTGATCAGTGGCAGCGTTTACAGGAAGTTCTGGCTTATCTGGGAGAGCTGCTGCAGGAGATTGCGGCAAAGGATGCTGTAAGCCAGAAAGAATTACAGCGGCTGATTCGTCAGCGTGAGTGTGCTGGCAGACAGGTATCTGTTCAACATGCCAGCAGTGCTTACCAGCAGACAATGGAGCGATCAAAAAAGAGCCGATTTACCGGTGAATAAATTGGAGAGATTAAAAAAACCTTGCTTTTACCATGTCTTTGCTTGCTATTTGCTAATCCAGCATATATAATGACAACAGAGTCGGTAGATCTATTCTTAATCAGAGCAGAAATCCGGCAAATTAAAAAAAGTGAGGGATCTTTCTAGATGTTAGAAGACAAGATTTTAGTGTGCCAGGACTGCGGAGAAGAATTCGTGTTTACGGCCGGTGAACAGGAATTTTATCAGGAAAAGGGTTTTGAGAATGAACCTAAGCGGTGTAAAGAATGCAGACAGAACCGCCGCAACCGCAGTGGCAATGGTAGAGCTCCGCGTGAGATGTTTAGTGCTATTTGTGCAGAGTGTGGGGCCGAGACCGAAGTTCCTTTCAAACCTGTAGAAGGTAGGCCGGTGTACTGCCTGGAATGCTTTCAGAAGCAACGGCAGGAGGCTTATTAAGATAGGCTAAAATAGGAATATCTCGCCGGGCTTTTTAGCCCGGCTTTTGTATTTTCTGCCGTAGGGCGTTTTTAGACACTGATAACACTAATTTTAGGGATTTACACAGATTTTTTAGAAGGGTTTGCTGGCTGCCTATCGGCCAGCGGGGAAGTTTTCGCTCCTAAGCCCGTAGCGGAAGCTTAAGCTTTCGTGGGGAGGCAAAAGCCTCCCCTACGCTAATGGAAGAAGCTATCGCTATTCCGGGGTTTATGCTTGGGGAAGAGTCGGAGGCAAAAGCCTCCTCTACTGAGAGGGGGTTATGGGGATAATCAGGGGTTGATGCCTTCCCTACACCGGCGGGGGAACCTCTCCTACGGAATTACTTAAATACATGTACGGCAGTGGTCTTGAAAATGGCCCACAATTCCTGCCCTAATTCCAGCTGCAATTCTTCATGGGCCTGAGCGGTAACCAGCGCTACCAGTGGAAGACCCACATCCAGTGTCACTTTTACCATGCCTCCCCGGGGGGATATGGCACTGATTACACCGCGCATCCGGTTTTGAGCGCTGCTGGAAAAATCTTCCCGGGCCAGAATGATATCTTCAGGTCGAATCGCTACCTGTACCTCTCCTTCCAGGTCGGATATTACCCGCCAGCGCAGGGAACCCAAATCAACGTATTTATCCTGCCCGTATTGCCGAACCACTGCCGGGTAGATGTTCTCCATCCCCACAAAGCGGGCAATTTCCTGGGAACGTGGTTTGTAGAACAGGTCCAGAGGGCGACCGATCTGCTCCAGTTGCCCGTTGTAGATTATTCCTATCCGGTCAGCCAACACCAGGGCTTCATCAAAATCATGGGTAATGTGAAGCGTGGTAGTTTTAGCGTATTGATGAATACGCTTCAGATCGTTTTGAAATTCTTCCCGTGTAGGCGGATCCAGAGCACTCAAAGGCTCATCCAGCAGCAGCACTCGGGGTGAAGTAATTAAGGCCCGAGCCAGAGCCACCCGCTGCTGTTCTCCGCCGCTCAGGGTACCAGGGAAACGGTCCAGTAAATGCTCGATTTTCAGCAAAGCCACCATTTGCTCCAGAGCACGCTGCATAGTATGCGGTGGAACCTTTCTGATTTTAAGACCGAATAAAATATTATCTTTTACCTTTAAATGGGGAAACAAAAGGTAGTCCTGGTACACAAAGCCGATGTTTCTCTCTTCGGGATATTGATGGGTTATATTATGACCATTTATCCAGATTTCCCCGCTGTCCGGCTGGTGCATGCCAGCAATGGTTTCTAACAGCACGGTTTTGCCGGCTCCGGTAGGTCCTAATATTATGAAATACTCGTTTTCCTGTACCGTCAGGTTAACATTGCTTAAAGTAAAATTACCTAAATGCTTGCTTAGATTAACTAAATGAATCATATCATGGCCCCCGGTCTATATTCTTTCTGAGCTTTGCAGAATAGCACTTCCCAGCAGTTCAAATAGTAATAGTGCTACCAGAGAAATAATGATCAAACAGGTGGCTGAAGCCATAGCCATTTCCAAATTACCAACGGACATATTCAAGAACAAAGCTATCGGTAGGGTTTCTGTTTTCATACGGGTAGCACCGGCCAGCATTAGAGAACAGCCGAATTCGCCCATCGCTCTGGCCCAGCATATCACCAGACCTGCTATGATGCCATTGCGAGCCAGAGGCAGGGTAACTCTGGTAAAAGCCTGCCACTGTGAACAACCCAGGGTACGAGCCACAAACTCCAGGCGCGGGCTGATATCAGCCATAGTGGATTTCAATACTCTTATCATGTAGGGGGTAATAATAAAGAATTGCGCCAGAATAATCCCTTTGACTGAAAAGACAAACTTCAGGCCGTGTTCGGCCAGGGCACGTCCGGCTTCAGTATTGCCCAGCAAGAGCAGCAGGGCCACACCGCAAACTATAGGCGGCAGGGATAGCGGCACCTCCAATATAACGCTGATAAATCGGTGGCCAGGAATGTTCAGACGTTCCAGGCCATAAGCTACGGGTACAGCAAACAAAATACAGATCAGGGTGGAAGTTATAGAGGTAAAGAAACTAAGCCGTATGGCGAATTGAATTTCCTCAGTTGCCAGGCTGGCGGCCAGGCTCCCCAATCCTTTCCATATAACGTTAACTAAAGCGCTAAAAACCAGCATCAAAATCAGAAAAATTAAGAGAATCAGTACTCCCTTGAAAATATGGTTACCTGATAATCGAAATCGCTGATCCCGAAAGGGTAGATTG
Organism: Syntrophomonadaceae bacterium; assembly: GCA_012840625.1. Taxonomy (GTDB): domain Bacteria; phylum Bacillota; class Syntrophomonadia; order Syntrophomonadales; family Syntrophomonadaceae; genus DUSB01. The sequence continues at coordinate 606 of DUSB01000081.1, read as the reverse complement.
TTATTGGAAGGAGTATGACTGCTGGTGGTATCTGTTTCGGGTTGTTGCAAGGTTTTATCCTCCTATCTCCAAGTTTCTAACGCCTTTTGTTTATAAGAGCTTATGTAAACAATGACCGGGTTCGATTGAGCCTGGCCATTGCAGGTGTTCTAAGGCTTATTTCTTTACAGGTTTAAAACCATGTTTTGCAAAGATTTTCATGCCTTCTTCCGACATTATGAAATCCACAAATTGCTGCGCCAATTCTGGTTCCTGGCTGAAATTAAGGCAGCATACGGGTACCATATCAGTGATGTTTTGCTCTTCGGGAATGGCAATAATTTCAATATCCTGGTTGCCAAAACCGTTATCTTCCCATATTAGTCCGGCATCACCCTGACCCATAGCCAGATGGGTTACAATTTCATTAACCGTGGCATCGCGCGCTACTACATTTTGCTCTACCTGTAACTGATTTTTGGCAAAGATTTTTTCTCCCTTTTTGCCGATTGCATTGGATTCTGCATCACCCAGAACAAGTTTTACTCCAGGTTTGGCCATATCAGCCAGACAGGTAATACCGGCGGGATTACCTTTGGGGACACCAATGGCCGGGATATGATATAC
>DUSB01000080.1 GCA_012840625.1 Syntrophomonadaceae bacterium | reverse complement strand
TTTGATCTGGATGGAACGCTTTTGGACATTGATATGAATGCTTTTTTGCTGGATTATTTTCGTCTGATAGCACAAATGGCAGAAGAAAGGGATTTTGGCAACGGAAAAGAACTGGTGGCGCAGATATGGCGTTCTACTGATGTCATGATCCATGAACATAGCCCCGACATGTTTAACGAAGAGATTTTTATGAGTGATTTTCTTGCTCATTGGGGTCGGCCTGAACATGAAGTCAGACCTTTTTTTGATGAATTTTACGAAAAGGTTTACCCGCGTCTCTATTATCACGGTAAGGAGTTTCCGCTGGTTCCCCAGCTGGTCAGGGAAATAATTGAACAGGGTTACCAGGTGGTTATTGCGACGCAGTCAGTTTTTCCCCGGACCGCGATACAAGAGCGCATGGATTGGGCGGGGGTAGGGCATTACCCCTACTCATATGTTACCTGTTATGAGAATATGCATTATTGTAAGCCTTATGTGGATTATTATCTGGAAATAGCAAAAAACATCGGTGTGGTTCCAGAAGAATGCATTATGGTGGGCAATGATACAGGGGAGGATTTGCCCGCCGGGAAGATCGGCATGCAGACCTATTTAATTGAGGATCGGCTAATTGATAAAGAGCCGGTATCCTGTGAACCGGACTGGCGGGGTACCTGGTCGGAGCTATTTGAACTGCTGAAAAAGAATGCATAAAGATCTTGAGAAGGAGATAACGGTGTGGCCCGAAATGCCTGCAGCCGTCACATAAGAGGAATGCTAACGGGGTATACTACATAACACTTCAGGTGGAGGTGTTGGGTATGCCTGATCCTAAAAAGCATGCTAAGAAAAAGAAAGGCAGGGCGGTTCCCTCTGAACGGGAGCGCTTGAAAATGGAGATTGCTAAAGAACTGGGGATCTGGGAACAGGTGGAGAAGGAAGGCTGGAAATCGTTGAGCAATGCGGCCTGTGGGCGTGTAGGCGGGATTATGCGTAAGCGGCTAAAAGAAATCGAAAAACAAAAATAATGCCGATCAGGAAAACCCGGTACCACCGGGTTATTTTTTTGCTCTTTGGAGGCTTTTGTTAAGTACGTTATAATGAAGATTAAATATGTAGTAAATAAAATGAGGGAGAGCAAAATGGATCCGATTGAAAGGGTAGAGAATTTTTTACATAAGTATGATCCCGAACTGGAGGTCATTGTTCTGGAAGAAAATACGGCCACCGCACCACTGGCAGCTAGGGCGCTGGGAACGGAAGTGGGGCAGATTGCTAAATCAATCCTTTTCAAGACCCGGAAGGATGAATATTTAATGGTGGTTGCAGCCGGGGATGTGAGGCTGGATAGCAAACGGATCAAGGAGGCGGTGGGCCAGCGGGTACGGATGGCCAGGGCTGAAGAGGTGGAAGCGGTCACCGGTTATAAACCGGGAGGGGTTTGTCCTTTTGATCTAACGGAGGAGATAGATATCTACCTGGATGTCAGCCTGAAAAAATATGATCTGGTTTATGCTGCGGCAGGGACAGCGAATACTGCCCTGCCCATTGCTTATGAGCAACTTATGGAAATTACCGGGGGAAAGCCCTGTAATTTTTCAGAATAATGGGGAGCAGGTAAGATGGCTTTTGTTCATTTACATAACCACTCGGAATACAGTTTGCTGGATGGAGCCTGCCGTATCAGCGAGCTGGTAGCCTGTGCAGTACAACAGGGTATGCCGGCGGTAGCGATTACGGATCATGGTGTTCTGTACGGGGTAATTGATTTTTATCGCGAGGCCAAAAAACAGGGGATCAAACCTATTATTGGCTGTGAGGTGTACGTAGCACCACGCAGCCGGCTGGATAAGGAGACCCGTAAAGATGGCGATCCCTATCATTTGGTCTTGCTGTGTAAAAATGAGATCGGGTATCGCAATCTGGTACAATTGGTCAGCCGGGCGTTTCTGGAAGGGTTTTATTATAAGCCGCGGGTGGATAAGGAGCTTCTGGAGATATACAGTGAAGGCTTGATTGCTATGACCGCCTGCCTGGCAGGGGAAATCCCCACTTTGATCCTGCAGGATGATTATGAAGCAGCGTATAAGCAGGCGCTATATTATGAAGAGGTGTTTGGGCAGGGGAATTTTTATCTGGAAGTGCAGAGGCATGGCTTGCCGGAGGAGGAAAAGGTCTGCCAGGGATTGATACGCCTGAGCAGGGAAACGGGGATTCCGCTGGTAGCCAGCAATGATCTGCATTATCTGCGTCGTGAAGATGCTCCGGTACATGATGTGCTTCTTTGCATACAGACAGGGAAGGTGGTTTCAGATGAGGATCGAATGCGCTTTCCGGGGGCAGAGTTTTATATGAAAAGCGAGGCAGAAATGAGAAAGCTTTTCCCGGAATGTCCGGAGGCCATCGATAACAGTATGCTGATTGCTGAACAGTGTCAGCTGGATTTTGAGTTTGGATCCCATCATCTGCCTTCTTTTACCATTCCTGATGGTAGCGATCCGGAAAGCTACTTGGCCCGTCTGGCCTGGCAGGGTTTTGAAGAGCGCTATCCGCAGGCGGATGCCGCGGCCCGTGAGCGGATGGAATATGAGCTGCGTATTATAAATGAAATGGGTTTTGCAGAATATTTTCTTATTGTACAGGATCTGGTGAATTGGGCGCGGCAGAATGATGTGCCGGTAGGACCGGGACGCGGTTCGGCAGCTGGCAGTGTAGTTTCGTATGCCCTGGGGATTACGAGTATTGATCCGCTGCGTTATGATCTGCTGTTTGAGCGTTTTCTGAATCCAGAACGGGTCAGCATGCCAGATATTGATCTGGATTTCTGTTTTGAAAAACGTGATCGTGTTATCGAATATATCATTGAAAAATATGGATCTGATAAGGTATCGCAGATTATTACCTTTGGTACCATGGCGGCTCGGGCCGCCATTCGTGATGTAGGCCGGGCTCTGGATGTCCCTTATGGAGATGTAGATCGTATTGCCAAAATGATTCCCGCTGAGCTGGGTATGACCATTGATCGTGCTCTGGAAACGGTACCGGATTTGATCAGTGCTTATGAGAATGATTATGATACCCGCCGTATTCTTGATGTGGCCAGAGCCATTGAGGGTATGCCCCGGCATGCGTCTATTCATGCTGCCGGGGTAGTTATCGGTCGTGAGCCTTTGACTACCTTGCTGCCGCTGCAGAAGACGCCTGATGACCATGTGGTAACACAGTTTGCCAAGGAAACAGTGGAAGACATTGGTCTGCTGAAAATGGATATCCTGGGCCTCAGAACCCTTACTGTAATCGATCGGGCGGTGCACATTATCGAAAAAACACAGGGGATCCATATTGATATTGATAATGTAGCGCTGGATGATCCCCTGGTCTATGAGCTCCTGCAGCGGGGGGATACCATTGGCGTATTTCAGCTGGAGAGCAACGGTCTGCGCCGCCTGCTGGTGGAGATTGAACCGCATCGCTTTGAAGAGCTGATTGCCACCATTGCGCTTTACCGTCCTGGCCCTCTGGGCAGTGGTATGGTAGAGGATTTTATTCAATGCAAACATGGCCGACAGCAGATCAAGTATATCCATCCCTGGCTGGAGGAGATCCTGGAAGAAACCTATGGGGTAATTCTTTACCAGGAACAGGTGATGCGGGTTGCCAGTAAGCTGGGTAATTTTACCCTGGGGGAGGCGGATATTTTACGGCGGGCCATGGGGAAGAAAAAGCCAGAAGAGCTGACTGCGCAGCGAGATAAGTTTATTCAGGGTAGTGCTGAAAATGGGATTGATCGCAATATAGCCAGCCATCTTTTTGATCTGATGGAGAGTTTTGCCGGTTATGGCTTTAATAAAAGCCACTCGGCGGCTTATGCCTTTATTTCTTATCAAACCGCCTATCTGAAAGCCCACTTTCCGGTGGAGTATATGTGTGCTTTTTTAAGCAGTGTTATTGACAATCAGGAAAGGGTGGTTTTTTATATTCAGGAATGCCGCCGGCTGGAGATACCTATTCTGCCGCCTGATATAAATGAAAGCTTTGAAAATTTTACTGCCACGGGAGGGGCGATTCGCTTCGGCC
>DUSB01000079.1 GCA_012840625.1 Syntrophomonadaceae bacterium | reverse complement strand
GGCATAAGCTCCCAGCATATCTTCTAAAACGGGTATATTTTTGGCTACATGATCACGACTGTTCATACCTAATTTGGCCGATGAACCGCCCGCCAGAACAACTACATTTTCAAAAATCCCGGATTGAACCAGGGCAGCTGCACTAACCAAACCGTGGGCCGGAGCAGCACAAAAACCGCGCATATCAATACCTGAAGCATTTACGATTTCGCATACTTCACCAATAGCTTTAGCCATGTTTCCTCCGCCCCGCTGGTTCATATCACCAATAGCTTCTTCGGAAGTTTCTATAATATAATCAATGCAAGCAGGATCCAGCTGATTCTGACGAATTAAATGCTGTAAAGCCAGTATTCCTGAGGCTTTGGCGACCAGGTTTTCGAAAATCACATGGGCACTCAGGTTGGGGTCGCTTTCATGAGCCTGCCGAACACAGCCAACCAGCTGTTGACCAATGTATAAACCTTCTGCTGTTCCTTTATCAATAAAAGCCTGGATTTCGTTCAGCGGCCTGCCATTTTTTAAAACAGCTAACTGCCGGGGATTAAAAAGATCCTTTTCCATCAATGCTTGCTGAATACGGGGAACAAAATCTTCACTTAGTTCAACTAAGTTAAAGCTATCAGCCATTTTTATTAGCCCATAAAACTGCGGTTCGGGTAAAATCTCGCCCAAGGGTCCCTGAGCAGGTAAATCTACCAAATTTTCATACCAAGGCCGGGCCTTTTCCCTGAGCTCCGCCGGGCTCAAGTTCCCAATATAAACCTGATTGGGAGCGTATCGGGCTGCCTCTTCAAAACGGCGTACATGGGAATCAATTTTTTTCAGATAATCAGAATTTGGATTGATCTCTTTTTCCATGGTTAAAGTGGTACCGTGTTCCATCATAATAGAAGGAGCATGAACCAATACATACGCTGCTGCTTTAATAACCGGATATGCCATTTTTTAGTACCCCCTTTGCGGGTTATTATTTGTAAATAGTAAAAAGGGAAACGGGCCTATAAGTTTCAGCAGATGGCCCGTTGACCCTTTACACAGTGATTCTAGAATACAGTTTGTTCACTTACCTCAGTAGCTAAAGCCCGCAATGCTTGTTCTACCAGTTTCTTGCGCAGAATATATTCTTCACCTTTTTCCAGGTCTGGATTTCCCAGGGGATGCGGTATAGCCACAGCTGGAACAATACGATTGGCGCCTACGGTCAGAGATATGGGAACGACAGTGCATACATGCACCACCGGTACGTCAACGGTTTCTTCGAGTTCTTTGACCATCGTTGCACCGCAACGAGTACAGGTCCCTCAGGTAGAGGTTAAAATAATACCATCCACACCTGCTTCTTTTAGCTGTAAGCCTATTTCATGAGCATATTTCTTCGCATTGGCAACCGAAGTTCCATTACCCACGGTTGAATAATAGGTGGGATGCAGGCTACCAATTACCCCTTTCTTCTCTAATTCACGCAGAACATCAACTGGTAAAACCCGGTCCGGGTCCTCATTGGCGTAAACGGGATCATAACCCCCATGTGCTGTTTCATGAGTCTGTTCGTTTAGATCGCTTACGTTTTCCAGAGAATAGGTTCCGAACTTGGATGCGCTTGAAGATTCAATATGATCGGGATTGCCTTTAGGCACGATTCCCCCTGAAGTTACCAGTGCGATCCTGGCTTTAGCTAAATCTTTGATGGCCGGGCGCGGAGTTACGCGATCAAAGACCGGCATGGGATACTCCGTGGTAAAACTTTCTCCTTTTATTTTCTTTAATAGCATCTCCACCGCTCGGGTTGAGCCTCTTTTGTCATGGACTTTGTTTATCCTGATTCCCCTGGGCAGATAGCCTTCTTCGGTCGGTGATACCAGTTCCTCACCATGGGCCAGTTTGGCCGCCAGAGCAGCCATAACCGGAAGGGCCTGGCGCATTTTGGCAGCAGAATTGCCTGTTTTTACAATGTAAACGCTTTTGCGGTATAGATCCGCACCGGGGTTTTCTTCATACATACCGGTTAATACCGGAATCTTAAGCCGCTCCTGAACGGCCTTACACACACCACCACAGGCCATACCATAACGACCAGCATTAAAAGCAGGGCCCGCTACTACTATATCGGGCTGATAGCTTTCAATAAGTTTAAGCACTTCATCTGTAGCTGTTTCAAGGTTTTCATTAAAATAGGTATCACCACAAACCACCGTACCTACTATTTCCATATCCTCCGGCAGCTGTTTTTGTAAAGCTGTACCAGGACCAACCGCCCCATCCTGTTTAAACGGTGTAATGTCAGCTTTCTCTTCCCCCCCTATGCCAGCAAAAAACTGATTCAGGTAGTGAACCACCCGGATTTTGCCCATGTTCTCACCTCGCAATACTTAAGCTCTAACTGCATTCTTCACGGATGTTTCTCATTTCTTCTATAATCCCTTCCACATCTAAAACCATCTCCATCATGCTGAGCTGTTCCTCATAAACCTGAGGATCAATTAAATCCTTCAACTCAAAAATATGATAGACAGGCAGATGCAGTTCAACGTTGGTTAAAGGCCCAGCAAAGGTGGGATCTCCAACCATAACCGTTTCAGCAGTAAGTCCAGCAGATTCTGCCTCACCCCCGCCGAGAATAACTACCACATTGTCAGTACCGAATTTTTCAGCCGTTTCCTTAATGCGGGCTTGATTGGCCATGTCCATGGCCCCGGCTGCAGTTCAAACAAAACATTCCGTACTGCTGAACAGAATTTCTCCCCCTACGGTTTGCATACATTCAGCAATAGAAGGACCGGGAATACCATCGCGGTCACCCAGAATACAGATTTTTTTGTCCTCAAAAAATGCTTTATCCATTTCATTCATCCTTTCTGCCCTGTATTGTTAAATCCCCACTGCACCCATTTTATTGAACCCCAATTCGTTGGTTGCTCCAGTAATGGCCTGGATTTCTACTGTTATGCTTCCATCCTGTTGCAGAGAGCCATCAAAGCCACCAGCAATTACATTAACGGCATCTATATAGCCGATAACTTTGTTCATCCTGGGCAGGGTAATCAAAGCATTGGCATTACCCGCGCTGACGACAGCGTTGGCTGCCTGATCCCCATCCGCCAAAGATTGGGAAGCTCCATCACGGCCGGCATATTCATCAGTAATTAACACCGTTTTTATCCCCTGAGCCTCCAGCTTTTTGCAGTTCATAATCAGGTCCGCATCAGGGTTGCCAAAGCCTTCTTCACTGATAATCGCACCATCCACACCCAGAGATTTGACCAGCTTGGCCGTATAGTTGGAACTGCGTTCTTTATCCAGCAGGGTCACATTCTCATTGGTCAATACCACTCCAACAAAATTCAATTCTTTACCATGCTTTTCATACAGATCAAAAATAACGGGACTGTTCAGATGGTGATAGGTGGTGTTTTTATCGCAGGCAGAAACGCAATTTCCACTTATGATGGCACCATCCATCACTTCAGTAGGATAAATAAAGGTAGGCAGGATCTTCTTGACATCGACTCCATAAAGATAAGTGTCATGCATAAGACCCTGGGTTTGCAGCATATATACATAGGCTACTTTAGGCAAATCAGGATATTCCTTTAGCTGCTGTTCTAAAGTTTTGGTTTCAAAGGTCAGAATCTCATCCGGTTGAGCATCCCTGGCAGCTTCACCTATATAACGTGCTGCTCTTAAACCTGCATTACGTACCGCATCTTCGTGTTCGTGCTGACGCAGACCTTCTACTTTGTCTCCAAGAATAACAACATTGATGGTCTGAGAAAAGGGCGAATATTCAGCTCCCGGACCAGACATATCTACAATACCTTCCTGGAAACCAACAATTTTACCTACAGTCATAACCGTCATGCCTTTTAAAACATGGGTACGGCCTTCCCCGACTGTTTTCGCATCATCAAACCATCCAGGAAAAATATGACCCGCTCCTGATACCTTAACCCTGGGTTCGGAAACATCTTTTACCGGGCATATCCGCACGGAGTCTCCCGGGCGAACAATGTCAATATCCAGACCCTCCAGACGATCATCCTCGATGACCCCCAGCAGTTCTTCTTTATTGATATAAACGATATGATCCTTTACTTCGGTTTGGGATCCAAACTGGACATCCTTAACATAAATATTTCCTAACTCGAGGCGCATATGCTTCCCTCCTGTTCGTCAGCCAATATGCTGTTTGATCCTGGCCTCAATATCTTCTGGTTCTATATCCTGACCAGATAATTCATCAATTTTTTCTCCATCCCGATAAAAAAGAAAAGCCGGCAGACCCAGCACCTTTTGTGAAATGGCTAATCGACGATTACCACTGGTATTTACCGAGCAAAATTTCATTTTATCCCCATATTGGGAAGCCAGTTTTTCAACTGAGGGCATTAATTCCATGCAGTGTTCACACTTGGGGCCCCACCAATCAACCAGGACGACACCACTGGCCTGCAAAACTTCCTGCTCGAAATTATCTTTGGTAACTTCAATCATCTCTCCAAACTCCTTTCAATTTTTAGACCCATTTTGAACACATTTCCGCCAGACTTTTCTGGTCAATTTTATCCAGAGTGGCTTTGATTTCACCATTTTGAAAAAGATAAACCAGCGGAAGCTGATGCGGATGAATATGATAACGACTTTTCACCAACTCATTGCGCGTAGCATCAACCTTGACTAGGCGAAGATCCGGTTTGTCCTGTACAAACTGATCCACCAGACCAACTTTTTCGACTCCCTGCATATCTACCGGATTATAAAAAGCAACCAGTACTGTACCACTGGCGGATAAAACAGACTCCTGCCAGAGCGCTGTTTCATGAACATATTTCTCCGCTGCCACAGCGGCTATGGCTCCATCTGCTGCTGCTGTAACCACCTGACGCAGATATTTGGCCCTCACATCTCCGGCAGCAAAAACCCCTTCTACACTGGTGGCCATTTTTTCATCCGTCACAATATAGCCCTGATCATTTAATTCCACCACACCCTGTATTAAATCTGTACGGGGGATGGTACCGATAAAGATAAAAACACCATTGGTTTTATATTCTTCCTCTTCACCAGTTTTGGTGTTTTTTATGGTTATTGATTCAACAATTTCATCACCATTAATAGACTTAACAATGGAATTCCATTTCCATTTCAACTTCGGATTCTTAAAGGCTCGCTCCGCTGAAACACGATTGGCGTCCACCTTACCTTCTTCATGCAAAACAATTACGGTCACGCTATCGGCAAACTTGGTGAGGTATTCTGCCTCTTCAATAGCTGCATCTCCACTGCCTACCACCACCACTTCCAGCTCTTCAAAAAGATCGGCATCACAGGTAGCACAGTAACTGACTCCTTTGCCGCGGAGCTTCCCTTCACCAGGAGAACGTAACATTCTTGGTTCAGCACCCATCGCATAAATAACAGCCCGGGCGTAATACTCACCCTTTTTCCCAATAATCTTTTTAGGTTGAGTTAGAAGATCAAGCTGCTGAACGGTATCTTGAATGATCTCCGCTCCAAAATCTCTGGCATGATTACTCATCGCTTCCATTAAGGCCGGACCCGTTGTTCCGCGACCAAAACCTGGATAATTTTCTAGTTCCGAGGTGGTAGCTGCCTGTCCACCCGGTCTGCCTTTTTCAATAATGGCTGTTTTCATGCGGGCACGACCACCATACAGGCCGGCAGAAAGTCCAGCTGGTCCGCCCCCTAGAATAAGCAGATCAAACGAATTTTCCATTTATGCTTCACCTCTTTCAATCATGGACTCCACAGCATTTTTCATCAGGCTATAATCAAGAAACTGATAATCATCTGCATAACGGCTGCATTGATCACAAGCCCAGCTTTCATGTAAGATTTCTTCTGTTTTTATCAGGGCCAGATGCAGGATCTTCAGAGACGATAAATCCACTGCCCCCATTTTTTTAGCCAGCAGGACAGATCGATACGGATTTTGATTAGGTTTTACACTGCTGGCCAGAGGATGGGATAGTAGATGATACCCTTCCGCAGCGTGATTCATAGCTGCACTCAATACCTGGATGGAACTACCCTCCACCTGTATAATGGAAATATTATTTATAGTGTCTACCAGTGGATTGTTACTTATGATAAGAAGTGTGTCTAAATGCACTGTTAAGTATCTCCTTGTTTGGCTGAACGATAAATATATGGATACATATGCCACCTAATTGGAATCATCATTAATAAGTCCATAATGGCCGAAGGATTAATTAAAACAGCAAAACATTATCTCTCATAGCAAAGAAAGAGGATTTCCCTTCAGACATCATCTGCTTGAAGAACTTTATAGTTGAATACGTATCCCCGCTTTTTTACTGTTGTACTTCCTTGCCCCTCACCTTTTAAAAAATTTTTTGTCTAGTTTAGGATGGCAAAATAGCTACCGACTTATGCCACATAATAAAATATTTTTAAGCCTTATCAGCCAGCATGAAACCATGACAATCAGCCCGTCTACTGGCTCCTGATATTACTCTCGAGCCGACATACATTGATACCAAAAATTAATTTTTTCTTCAGATGGGCAAAAAAAAACATGGTCTACAATCCATGTTCGCTTACGCAGGCTATAAAGTATTGGGGCCTATCGCGGCCTTTCTTTTTTGCTATACTTCCAATGCCTTTTTTCGCCCGTATCACTTTCGCCAGCTGGTAGATTGATTTTTCTCCATTCAGCACAGCTCACCTTTTTGGCCGTCAAGATTATGGACCGGGAGGTAAAAAAGCGAATCAAGCCATCTTCCCCATATAAAGTGATTAACACCCGGGCAAAGAGAGAATCATATAAACAGGAATTATAAAGGAGCATACATTATGACCGTTAGCCTTTTTGATGTAATTGGCCCCATTATGGTGGGCCCCTCCAGCTCTCATACAGCCGGAGCAATTCGTCTGGGTAACATGGCCCGTAAAGTAAGCGGTGAAGCAATCCAGGCGGTAAAATTTTATTTGCATGGGTCCTTCGCCCGGACCTATCGAGGCCACGGTACAGACCGTGCACTACTGGGAGGAGTACTGGGACTTGCTCCTGCAGATGAAAGGATACGTGAGGCTTTTCAATTAGCCCGGCAGCAAAATATAGAGTATGATTTTTTCACTATTGACCTTGGGAATGTACATCCGAATACAGCTCATATCATGATCACCCGTAAAGATGGCAGCACCTGCGAAATCTCGGGTTCCTCCATTGGGGGAGGTAAGGTAGTTATTACTTCCATCAATAAGCTGCCGGTTGAATTCAGCGGAAACTATACCACTACTATCGTGATACATCAGGATAAACCCGGCGTTATTGCCTATACCACTTCTGTTTTTTCACATCATCATATTAACATCGCTTTTTTAAGGGTATTTCGACAGCTGCGCGGGCAGGAGGCATCGATGATTATCGAAACAGATGAGATGGTTGATCATGAAGTAATCGCTACTCTTCAGGAATATCCTGATATCAAACAGATCTTGCTGATTGAACCACTACCATAAGGAGGAACAATTATGTATTTCTATAATAATGCGGAACAATTATTAACATTATGTCAGGAACACCAGACAGATATCGCCCATATTGCCCTGCAATCTGAATGTGAAACCACCGGACAATCTTCCGAGCAAATCATGGAGAAGCTGAAACATAATTTAGCAGTTATGGAAGAATCCATTCAAAAAGGGCTCCACCCCCACCTGCGATCGGTAGGCGGACTTATTGGCGGAAATGCTTATCGGCTCTTTCAATACGCCAAACAAGATCCGCTCAGCCATCCACTTATACTATATGCCGCCAGTTATGCACTAGCGGTTACAGAAGTAAATGCTTCCATGGGTAAAATCGTTGCGGCCCCTACAGCTGGGGCCAGCGGAATACTTCCTGGAGTTTTATTCGCCTTACGGGAAGCCAGGGATTTAAGCCAGGACCAAACAGCCCATGCGCTGCTGGTTGCTGCTGCCATTGGGAAGTTGATTGCTACCCATGCCACCTTATCAGGTGCTGAAGGAGGATGTCAGGCCGAGTGTGGTTCCGCAGCCGCTATGGCAGCTGCGGCAGCTGTATACATCCAGGGAGGCCAGAATGAAATGTGCCTGGATGCTGCCGCATTAGCTTTAAAAGGGCTGCTGGGCCTGGTATGTGATCCGGTAGCCGGACTAGTAGAAGTTCCCTGTTCCAAACGTAATGCCACCTGCGTAGCTCATGCTTTAATCTGTGCTGACATGGCGCTGGCAGGAATTGAAAGCTTTATTCCCTTTGATGAAATGGTTGATACCATGGGTCGCGTTGGCAGGCAATTAGCACCAGCCTTGCGTGAAACAGCCCAGGGAGGTTGCGCCATCACCCCCACTGCCCTGCAGTACACCTGTCAGCTCTATCCCGATCAATAAAAATCCTGCAGGCAACATGGGCACGGTTTTCTTCTGTCGCATTTATAGCCATAGATTCCTATATTCTTCCCCCGCTGCTTCTGCATAGGCACGTATTTCTTCCTCTGCCGGCAGCTGGATCTCGTCGAAATTAACGCCATTGTGGCAGCGGGGACAAACCATGCGATAGCCATCGAAATATTCCCCCTCACCATCCAGAGTGGCCAGCATTACCTGCAGAACACCCGGACAGGTATCTTCGCCAATAGAAAACATAGCTGCCGTTTTCATGGTCCAGGAATACTCTTCTGAACTGCGTTTACAGGCCGGACATTGGATAGATAGTTTGACTCCTTCTGGTTTGAGCATTACAACCACTCCTAACAGGTATGATTTTATAAGCACATTGTTTACAGATTGCTATCTATTTAGTACAATACTCTAAATTATGATTTATGCAAAGTACTATAATGTATTTAACGTTTACAAATTAAAAACTTTTCCGGTAAATCGGCTGAAAATACATCTTTTAAAATTAATTCGCCCCTTTACAGTACAATATATGGGACAAAAAGAAGCAAGAATACCAAGGAGGATATGAAGATGCGTAAAAATCCTGCAGCAACGTTAATGGTCTACTGCCCTACCTGTGGCAACAGTGTAAATGAATACAACTGGACACTGGAAACTGGAGCAATCTATTCGCTTAAGGGAGAAGACAGTCCAACTTTTATCAAAATCCTGCTGGAATGCAGTGAGGGCAAACTTGATCAATGGATCAATTTTAAAGTTGGATGCCCGCGCTGTCATGAAAAAATTCGTGTTAAATTAATACCCATACCTGATAAGGAAACCTTAATGGCTTATGTAGATGAAGTAGGCGAAGAATACGTTAATGAGCGCTTTTAAAGTGAAAGGAAGCCCCTCCTGTATGGATCATTCAATCCCTATATTCATTATACAATTCATTTACCCTTTAACTGAAATACAGTAACGATCCGGGGATTTCGCTCTTCAAATGGTCCCAGGAATTAAGCAAATGAAACGCGGGAGCGTTTCCCGCGTTTCAGGGGCCTTACAAAATCGTAAATAGGCCCACAGCGATGCCCATAGCTATAATGATCCAAACCAAAGTCCGGCGCATATCCGTTAGCACCTGTTTCTTAAGTTTTTCCATATCATCCATCAATTCTACCCTCCTGTAATCTATAAAAGTAAAGCATAAAAAAAGGTGGGTAGCCGCGCAATAAGGCTACCCACCCCAGTAAGCCGATTCTCATGGTATCTACCCTCTTATTACCTTTGTAACGTAGATGGCAGTACCCCGCTTCTACCACTTTCATGGTAGTTGCTTTGACCGTAAACTGTTATGTTGTTTTTTTCAGTTTAACATAGGAAGCTATATCATACAACAGTACCGCATCCCTAATTCTTAATTACCTTCATACCCTGACACCATACCTCAAATTGGGAGGGTTCTAACAGAAGTTTAAGATTATCCAGTGGATTTTCGGCAAAAATTAAAAAATCAGCCCATTTCCCCGCTTCCAAACATCCATATTGGTCCGCTATATTCAAGGCTAATCCTGCATTATATGTAGCCGTTTGAATAGCCTCCATCGGGGTCAGACCGAAGTCATCAACATAGAATATCAGTTCTCGAGCAAATTCATCATGCCAGGACATAGGTATACCTGCATCTGTACCGGCTATAATAAGACAGTTTTTGCTGCCAAAATGCTTCTGAGAATACTTTATTACTGCTTGCAAGCCATCAGCTATTTTCTGTTCAACTACAGCGCTGGCTTGTATCTGCATATCATTTAAGCCAGTAATTTCAGGAGGATTTTCCAGGTAGACTCTGGGAGCCAGCACAGTAGGACAGTAAAATAATCCTTTTTCCTTCATCATCAATACGGTATCTTCGTCAATCTCTGCACCATGTTCCACATTAATCCCACATTCCACACATTCCCTGACCGATTCTTTGTTTTCCGAATGTGCGGTAACCGGAATATTATATTTTCGGGCTTCATCAGCGATTGCCGCTAAAACAGCTACAGGCATAATGGGTCCACCGGCACTGTCAACATCATCGGCATCGGTAACACCTTTGGTTTGTAAAACTTTAATACAATCAACCCGGTGGGAGTGTAAATCTTTCACCGCAGCACGAGCCTCAGCCTCTGAGCCTACTATATAAGACATGCCTTCCCCATGTCCGCCAACCGGAGTAATGGAGCGGCCAGCTACAAACAGATGGGGTCCAAAGATTTTACCTGAATTAATCTCATCCCTGATCTTTACATCGCCCCAGTTAACATCTCCCAAAACCCGAAGAACAGTAATTCCTGAGTCCAATGAGGTTTTCAATACCTTTTTACGTTTCTTCATCAGCATGTTTCTTATAAGCGGCAGTCCGGCCAGAAACTGAACCAGTTTAGGATTGAAAAAGGAAACTGAAGGCAGTTTTTCCCCGGTAAACATAATATGCACATGTGCATTGCATAGCCCTGGCATTATATATTTCCCGGTACAATCAATAATATCTGTATCAGACTTATTTATGGCCTGAATATCTGCATCAGCAGCAAGTGCAATGATTTTATCAGCCGCAATTATCATTGTCATATTTTCCCGGCACACACCATTTCTGGTGTCAAGCAGGGTAAAATTCCTGAAGCATTTTTTAGTCATACTTTCCCCCTGTTCCCTGGCCTTACCAGGCATTATCTTATGATAATAAGAATCAAAATAACCCATGTACGTCCAGCACATGCAAATACCGTTGAGAAGAATAGAAGATATTAAGTGATATTCTAACACAGGAGAAATGGTTTTATTGTAAGATATTAAAAATAGATTGAGAGAATCTCCGGCCATACGTTTAAAACCTGCTTAAGCCCATTTAGTTGCGCCAAACTTCCGCTTGAACCCTTTAAGGACCTTCCCCTGGGTATGTGTATTTCCCTGCAGTCTACTGATTATTACTATCTGCGTCGACGGCCTGCAGACTTTCCAGGATCAGCTAAATTAATCATTTCTAACCGGTATCCCGGCATACACTCCTTTCGGCCTGTCCGGCAGATCAAAAAAATATTAAAAAAGCCCACCGTTATGTCGATGGACTCCTGTGGTATATTATATCAAAATGTATGGCTGCAGTCATAGCTTCATCATCTGGCTGCAGGTCTGCTGATATGTCCGCTTTTACCCCCTGATTTTTCCATTAACTTTATCTCACCAATGATCATCCATTTATCTAAAGCTTTACACATATCATAAATGGTTACCAGGGCAATGCTTACGGCGGTAATCGCTTCCATTTCCACTCCGGTTTTCCCGGTGGTTTTAACCGTGGATCTTACCCTTACCCCCGGTATATTTTTATCCAGCTCAAAATTGATGTCGATGGAGGTAATCATCAAGGGATGGCACATAGGAACAAGCTGGGCGGTTTGTTTGGCTCCCATAATTCCCGCTACCTGAGCCACACTGAGGACATCTCCTTTTTTGATGCCGCCGCTCTCAATAGCTGCCAGTGTTTCGGGCTGCATACTTATCATCCCTTCAGCAATGGCAATGCGTTCTGTATCATCCTTCTGACTTACATCCACCATGCGGGCACGTCCTTCAGCATTGATATGGGTAAAATCCATAGCTATCCTCCTATCTGGAACATCTTGCGCTCGTTTTCAATGCCCCAGCCATTACTCATTTCATGCCTGCCGGGCTTGTTGCGGATTGCTTTCTTGAATAACTGGGCCAGCTGCTCATCACCCAGGCCATTTTGTACAGCCAGTTTTAAATCAACCTCCCGGTTATGGTACAGACAGCTCCTTAGTTTACCATCGGCAGTTAAACGTATCCGATTACAGGAAGCACAGAAATGCTGACTCAGAGGACTGATAAAACCTACCGAACCTTGTCCACCTTTTAATTGATAATACCTGGCCGGACCTGAACCCTTAATTTTCTCGGCGGGTAGCAAAACATACTCCTGTTTGATGATGTCCTGTATATCTTCGATGCTCATAACCCGTTCCTGCTTATGGAAGGGTAGATTTCCTATCGGCATAAATTCTATAAAGCGCACATGGAGGGGATAATGGTAGGCTAAATCTGCAAAATCAAGGATTTCATTATCATTGAATCCCTTCATGACCACCATATTAATCTTGACCGGATCCATATTCAATTCCAATGCCTTCTGTATACCTTTTTTAACATCGTCCAGTTTGCCCCGACGGGTAATGTATTTAAATTTTTCATCAACCAGGGTGTCCAAACTGATGTTAACCCGCGTTAATCCGCCCTGCTTCAGTTCCCCGGCCATATCGGCAAAAAGAATCCCGTTGGTAGTCATGGAAATGTCTTCTATTTCAGCTATATTGGCCGTATTACGAATAAGCTCAACCAGATTTTTGCGTACCAGAGGCTCACCACCTGTAAAGCGCACTTTTTTGAAACCTACGCCTGCAGCTACCTGAATAAGACGGTGTACCTGTTCCAATGTCAATATGCGTGTATGCCCCAGATCCCCGATACCTTCTTCGGGCATACAATATTTACAGCGTAGATTACATCGATCCGTTACGGATACACGTAAGTAGTCTATATTCCTTCCATAACCGTCTATCATAATCTTCACTCTCCCCCCAGCAAGCGGTGAAAGCCCCTGCTGCTTTTATTATTTGCTGCCAATAAATGCTCCATTTACGTCTCCCACAATAAGAGCAGAAACCTCCTGCCCATCTGTCAGCGCTCCACTCCCAGCCGGTACATCAATAAGCACATTACAGCCGATCATTGATTTTAAAATCCCGTTGCTCTGTGCTCCCGAAAGTTTGATATAGTTTTGTCCATCTTTATTTTCCAG
>DUSB01000078.1 GCA_012840625.1 Syntrophomonadaceae bacterium | reverse complement strand
GAACCAAGCTATCAACCACAGCATGAACAATGTCATCCTTGGACTTAAAATACCAGTAAAAAGTGCCCTGTGCTACACCAGCATGACCAACAATATCACTGACTGAAGTCCCATCAACACCATACCGTGCAAACAACTCCTCTGCCGACTGTATCAATTGAAGACGTCTTTTTTCTGGCGACATTCTAACTCTGCCCACTTCACCACTCACCTCCTCAGCCACTTCAGCCACTACTGACTGATCGTCAGTCAATCCCTACTTTTATTATAGGAACTTGTGTAACAAAATACAATAATCTGACATATTTTTTATACCTGAACCCCCATAATAACCGGGTTTGCTGGCATTTATATCCGCTATTTATCAGTATGTATAAAAAAATAATCAAAATTATGCAGCAAGGCTGCTCATTTTACTTTTTATGGATTATCTTCCTTGAATAGGGTTGACGGTAAATCGGCAAGATACTCCTTTAAATCCTGTATAGCCGTATGCAATGCTACTATTTCATTGCCCACCTCCGTTTGTAACAATGTTTCCATTTCCTCAGAAAGCTGTAATGCCTCAAAATGCCCGATAAGACTGCATATGCTCTGTGTGATTTCAGCATTTTCCTGTGCCTGTTGTAAGCTATCCATAACATATTTTCCTTTCGCCATATCTTTATAACTAGCATGCGCAAGTAATAAGGGTTTCAAACCTGACAAGAAAAAGTCTTTTCGCTTACGCAAGTGCAGCATAATGTATTGTTTGATACTATTTATGATAGCTACCATAAAAGGAGGATAGCCTTACCATGAAAGACCACCGCATCCATTTAATAATTGTTATTCTGGTACTTATTCCATCATTATCCTTAACAGGCTGTGATCATGCTAAAAACCTGGAAAAGGAGCATCTTAATCAGTCAACAAATTATTCAAGCAGAGTAGTTGTTTTATATTTTGGCAATGAATCCTCCCTTTACCTAGTGCCAGAAAAAAGGCATATCCGGGTACCGACCAACCCCTCTACCAAAGATATGGCGACCGCCATTATTGAAAACTTAATTGCCGGTCCCAGCAACCCTGCGCTTTCTCCCACCTTTCCACCTGAAACCAAACTACGGGAAGTACAGATATCCAGGGATCTGGCCATCGTTGATTTCAGCCAGGAATTGACCAGCCGACATGAAGGAAGTATCACTGCAGAAGCAATGACCATAGGATCTCTGGTTAATTCACTTACTGAATTGGAAGCCATACAGGAAGTACAGATCCTTATCGAAGGCCAGAGGGTAGATAGTTTACTTGGATATTGGGATACCAGTCGCCCCATTCAACGCAATGAGTTCCTGCTTAATAATTAAAAAATAAACCGCTTCCAGTCATTTAAGAGTGAAAGCGGTTTTGTCTGCAGTCTAAAACATTTCTCCACCAGAGAGAGATTTTATTTTATCGCGCCTACTATTTGTATTAAGCCAGACCCAATACCTGTTCTTCAATCTTGACTGCGGTATAGTCCTGAGCCTTTACAGCAGCTTCGACGGCAAAAATATTCGGCAGCTCGTTCATAACATAAAAACGTCCGCTGGCAATTTTGCCTAAATAAAAATCTCGGTCATAATGTTCTGCATCTAATTCCTGTACCTTCTGATGAGTTAGCAGAGATTGAGGCATTACATAAAAGCCTGTCCTTTATTCATACGCATTTTCCTGCCGATAAAATCAAGGGCTTGAACATAGGTGGCCCCTTTCCAAATGAAATAAATTTTTGGATCCCGTACTAATTGAGCACTGGATACTCCTCAATATATCCAGCACCACCATAAACCTGGATAGCTTCTCCAATAAGCAGCTAGGCCGTTTCAGTAGGATAGACCTGGCATAGAAGATTACTTATCGGGAACATAGCATCTGCATAAGCCCTTTCCTCCAGATCAGGGCTCTCATGCGAGACATCAACATACCATAATGTTTTCATGATTAGAGCACGAAAAACTTCCGTACAGGCCTTTTGGTGCAAAAACATCCTTTTGACATCTTCATGCTGAACGATGGGTACCCGTGGTCCCTTTGGATTCGTAAAAGCAGTTCCCTGTACCCGCTCCCGCGCATAGGGGGGAGCATGATGATAAGTACGCGGTAATTAAAATTTGCTGTCAAAGAGTGGCTGGATATGTGCATTGAATACAAAGCTTTCCCCATATCAATACCGGCATAAAAAAAGCTTCCCAATATCCAGCCCGGACATTGGGAAGCCCCTTGCTTTGTTTTTTAACCAAGTGCCTTTTGCATTGCAGGCAAAACGTCTTTGAGGTCAGCCACCAGAGCATAATCTGCCATCCCCATGATGCTTGCATTTTCATCATTGTTAATGGCCACAATGATCCTGGCATCACGTATACCGACAGTAAATTGTACCTGTCCCGATATGCCCATTAAAATAGCCAGTTCAGGCTTGCATTTTTTACCTGATAAACCTATTATTCGTTCTTCGGAAAACCACTTTTTGTCAGTAGCCAAAGGCTTGGAACAGGCTACTTCGCCGCCCAGAGACTCGGCAATCGCTTCCACAATTTTTATGTCTTCTTGATCTTCCAGGCCCTGTCCTACAGCTACCAAAATATCAGCCGCTTCAATGTCCACAGTATCTCCTGCCTTGGGTGCTGTTTCAATTACTTTTATCCGGCCGGGTTGAACTGCGATATCTAATTTTTCAATACTGCCGGTTCCATCTGCAGGCAGATCATAGCTCTTCGGAGTAACAGCAATCACCTGTTTGTCGGTAACAATAAGCTGATCGGCTATGGTGGCACCGCCCAGGGCATTACGTTCGCCACCAACTTTTCCGCTATCAACATGAAGATTGGATACATCTGTTAGACAGCCGGCGCCCATTTTTTGTGCCAGCCTTCCAGCCCATTCCTTGCCACGGCGGTTGGAAGATAGAAGAACAATCTCACAATCCAGCTGTTCAGCCGCATCCTTTATAACCCCGGCAACAGCAGCTGTATCAGCCAGATGTAGCTCACCTGCATCTATTTGATAGACTGCAGCACCTTTATTCGATAATTCTTGCGCCATAGCTTCATCATTTATTGCCAGAGACTTCACGGGAACATTTAATTCCCTGGCAAGAACCTGAGCAGCTGTGATAAGTTCCATAGCCAGGGGGGTTTTGTCACTATATGTTAAAATTCCAGCCATGCAATCACCTCCCAATCAGGTTTTCAGCTTTTAAGGCTTCGATGAGCTCATCAACAGATTTAACCACGGTTCCCTTGCGAGACGTTTCCGGTGCCAGATTGCTCAAAGTTTCAATCATTGCCTCCGGAATCTCAACATCAAGATCATCTTTTTCTAAAACTTCTTTAGGTTTCTTACCCGCTTTTAGAATCTG
>DUSB01000077.1 GCA_012840625.1 Syntrophomonadaceae bacterium | reverse complement strand
CTACAAAAGGACCGGGTGTATTTGTATGCTAATTATGAGCGCCCGCTGGATAAGAAAGAGCGGGAGAAGTATAAGGATTTTATCCGCAGGAGAATAAAAGGGGAACCGGCTGCTTATATTTTAGGATATAAAGAGTTTATGTCTTTGTCTTTCTGTGTCAACCCGGCGGTATTAATCCCCCGGCCTGATACTGAAACACTGGTGGAAACAGCTTTATCTCTGGCGGAGGAGCATTCTATCACTTCTATTTGTGATGTAGGCACCGGTTCTGGTATCATTGCTATTTCGCTGGCTGTTTACTTACCTGAGGCCCGGGTTTATGCGGTGGATATTTCGGAAACAGCACTGGATCTGGCTGCCGAGAATGCCAGGCAACATAATGTGGAACTGCACTTATATCAAAGTGATTTGCTGGAGGACTATCAGGGGGAGCGCCCTGTAGATCTTATCACTGCAAATCTTCCCTATGTTCCGGAAGCAGAGTGGCTTCATCTGGAAGCAAGTGTAAGGGATTTTGAACCCCGGCAGGCTCTGATAGGCGGTGGAGATGAAGGCTTGGATCTTTATGCCCGTTTCATTCCGCAGGCTGAGAAACTGTTGCGTCCCGGGGGAATCATATTGATGGAGATTGATCCTCACCAGAGTGAGGCTGCCTGCAGGATGATGCAGGGATTTACAGATCTGCATGTTATCAAGGATATGGCGGGACGGGACCGGGTTATTCAGGCCAGGAGAGCTTTATGAAGTCAACTACTTATATTAAAATCAATGCTCAACAACCTGATCAGGAAGCGATACAAAGAGCCGCCCACTTTATACGGCAGGGAGAGCTGGTGGCCTTCCCTACTGAGACCGTATATGGACTGGGGGCAGATGCTTTAAATGAACAGGCGGTTGAAAAAATATTTATAGCCAAGGGGAGACCGGCTACTCAAGCGCTGCTGATTCATGTCAGTTCTATTGCACAGGTTTACCAGCTGGCAGCGGATATTCCCCGGCCGGCACAATTGCTGATGGAAGCCTTTTGGCCGGGGCCTCTGTCCCTTATTTTACCGGCTGGAAAGCTGGTTCCTTCTATTGTAAGGGCAGGAAAGGCAACAGTAGGTTTTCGTATGCCGGCTCATCCTGTAGCGCGTGCTTTTATCGATGCAGCTGGGGCTTTGGCGGCTCCCAGTGCCAACTTATATGGACGCCCCAGTCCTACCAGTGCAGACCATGTCAGACAGGATTTACATGGTAGGATAGCAGCGGTTCTGGATGCGGGGCAAACTGGCACCGGGATGGAATCTACGGTGTTAGACTTGTGCGCAAGGCCTTACCGTGTGTTGCGCCGAGGTGGGGTTTCAGTGGAGGAGGTGGAAAGGCTCTTAGAACAGAATCTGTTGGTACATATGCCTGATCAACAGGCTGCCTATCATTTAAAAGTGAAGATTTTATTGGCCAGCGACAGCGAAGAAATGAAGCAGTGCTTGCAGCAGTATTCGCAGCAGGGAAAGGTTGGTCTGGTAAGCTATGACGACAGGACGCCTATAACCGGGGCTGGTGTTATCCACTATCGGCTAGATCTATATGGCGAAGAAAATTTAGTATATACTATACTACGTAACGCCGAAGAACAGCATTTAAATACGCTGGTTTTTGCTCCTCTGCCCGAAGCCTTAAGCGGGAGAGCGGTGGCGGTGGCTGATCGTATCCGGCGTGCGGCCGGATTATCCTTGTAAGCGGGTTATCCCTATAATAAAGCAAGGAGCCAGATAATGACCAATCAAATAATTACCATAGTAATGGTGGCGATTGCCCTGGGTGTGGATGCCATGTCTTTGTCAATGGGAATGGGCTTACGAGGTGTCAGTCGGAGCTATGAACGCAGATTTTCTTTTATGGTGGGAGTTTTTCATGTTTTAATGCCGCTCATAGGTCTCAATTTAGGAATTGTAGCCGGAAAATTTCTCGGCATCTGGGCGGGAAGAGTGGGTGCCCTGGTATTGATCCTGATCGGGTTGGATATGCTTTACGAAGCCTCGCGGAATATCAAGCTGCAATCTGTTTCTTTTGCAAAAGCAGGGGAGATTATTGATGAACCACCAGCTGGTGGGAGCTGGTGGGATATGATTATTCTTTCTACTACCGTAAGTATAGATGCTCTAACGGTAGGGTTTAGTTTGGGTACATTGCAGATGCCCATATTGTATACTGTTTTTATTATGGGCCTTACTGCTGCATTGATGACTTATATCGGGTTTCGCGGCGGTCGTCTTTTAGGGCGATTGGTGGGGAACTATGCTGAGATGATTGGTGGTTTGGTATTGATAGTGCTGGCGCTGAAGTTGTTTTTTTATAGCTGATGATCCAGGTGTTAAGGTAACATGGTAAGGGGGAGTGGATAGATGAACATTCTATTGCTTTGTTCTGGAAACACCTGCCGCAGCCCTATGGCGCAAGCTCTTTTATTGCAGGCCATATCTGAACAGCCAGGTATGAATAAGAATGATTTCACGGTAGAGTCAGCAGGCCTGTGGGCACAAACCGGTTTTCCAGCCTCCCCGGAAGCAGTTAAAGTTATGAGTGAATATGGGCTGGATCTTTCTGCACACCGTTCCCGGGCTATGAGCAAAGATTTGGCCCGACAGGCGGATTTAATCTTAACCATGACCCGCTCAGGATTAGAAGAAGTGCAGCAGCGCTACCCTTTTGCCCGGGACAAGAGTTTTACTCTGGCCGATTACGCAGGTTTTGCGCAGGAAGAAATCATTGATCCTTTTGGATCGGATCTACCCACATACCGGCAGACAGCACAACAATTGCGCAAAATGATTCATGAACTCGTAAAAAAATTGTAATCAGACGAGGTGACGAATATGCAGATCATCATTGGTAGCGATCATGCCGGGGTGGATATGAAAAAGAGGCTCATAGAATTTTTACAGCAGGATGGACATCAGGTAATAGATTGTGGAACGTATAGCGTGGAAGCGGTTGACTACCCTGACATTGCGGTCAAGGTTTGTCAGAAAGTTATCCAGCAGCAGCTACCGGGCATTGTCATCTGCGGAACCGGGATAGGTATCTCGATCGCCGCCAATAAAATTAATGGGATACGGGCCGCCTTATGTTATGATGCTTATACAGCCAGTTTAGCCCGGCGCCATAATGATGCCAATGTTCTGGCTCTTGGTGCCAGGATTATTGGTCCCGGTCTGGCCCAGGAGATTGTTAAAACATTCATCAACACTCCCTTTGAAGGGGGCAGGCATCAGCGCCGTGTAAATAAAATAATGGAACTGGAGGCAAAAAGCTAAAGGTCATAGTGGATGGGTTATGGTGGAATAAGGAAAAGAAAGGGCTGCCCGGGAGCTACATGGTCCGGTGCGGTATGCATGGTAAAGGCATATGAGACAGGGGAAAAGGTATCAACGTCCTTCGTGGGAGGAATATTTTTTACAATTAGCAGATTTGGTAGCAACACGTTCAACCTGTCTGCGCAGACAGGTTGGTGCTGTTCTGGTACGGGATGAACGAATTATTGCTACCGGTTATAATGGAGCTGCGCGGGGATTAAGCCACTGTTTGGACATAGGCTGTCTGCGAGACGAGATGGATATTCCCTCCGGACATCGTTATGAATTATGTCGGGGGGTACATGCAGAACAAAATGCTATTATTAATGCGGCCTATTACGGTACTTCTACCCGTGGTGCGGTTTTATATTGTACAGATCAACCCTGTTTTATATGTGCGCGCATGATTATTAATGCAGGGATTGTCAGAGTTGTTCATCGGGGAGATTTTGAGGACCAGCTGGCGCTGAATTTTATGCGTGAAGCAGGTATTACAGTAGAAGAATTCAAAGTGACAGCTGTGCCTGAAGGAGAAAGATAACATGCAATCGAAAACCTTATCATTGCCCAGGCTTAATCAGCTCAACCCCACCCTGGAATCTACCGCCCTCAAATTAATGGAGGAAGCGGGAGAACTGGCTCAATGTATTGGTAAATACAGAGGGATGAGCGGCGAGCAGGTGGAGCTTGATGAACAGACCATCATACAGGAAATTGCCGTTGAACTGCTTGATGTAGCGCAAACAGCTATTACTATGATGTTTGTTATGGAAGATACCTATGATATGGATGTAGAT
This sequence comes from Syntrophomonadaceae bacterium, assembly GCA_012840625.1. GTDB lineage: Bacteria > Bacillota > Syntrophomonadia > Syntrophomonadales > Syntrophomonadaceae > DUSB01. The sequence continues at coordinate 5,761 of DUSB01000077.1, read as the reverse complement.
AAAATGGTACAAGAACACTGGCAAAAAATGATTCGTAAGGGATATCTGGCAAAATAATTATTAGTAATTTATGTTAATAGCAAAACCTTCTTTTTAGGAAGCCCTGCCAATAGCCTGCCGACAAAAATAAACACTAAAGATTGTAATAATAAAAGTGCAGGATCTATCTGTAAAGAAAAATTTTTTAGTTTAATCAAAAGGATTTTAGCTATAGGCGTAGAATACATATTATGGAATATTTTCATGAAAAGACAAGAACTGTTATATTTTCATAAAAAGACAGGAATCGGGTTAGGTGGCAATATATGTCAGAAAAAAAACAAAACTGGCCTAAAGCTCTGGCCAATGCAATTAATCTAGGCACATCTGTAGCAGCAGCCATCGCCATCGGATTGTTAGGCGGTCGATGGCTGGATGATAAATTTGGAACCGAGCCCCTGATCACTATCCTCGGACTTTTGCTGGGAGTCGCCACAGCTGGTAAGATGATGTGGGAACGTCTTATGGCTGACAATGTTGAATATTCTCCCCCTGATGCTGGAGAAAAAAAAGAACCGGCTTCTACTGAGGGAAAAAGGTTGTTAGAAGACGAGGAGGAGGCATCCAAAGATCCTGAGGATGAACCGTGGGATCCGCTTTTTTAAGTGTCTTTATTAAAAAGTTTACGTTTTGATTCCGTTTTAAATGTGGCAAAACGGTCAACAAAATGAGAACAATACATTGCGGAAGGGGGGAGAAAGATGATATTTGGCATGTGGGATTCAGTCCTATTTCACCTGGGACCTATCCCAGTAGATCACCTGGTAGTTACTCAATGGTGTATTGTTGTTATTCTCGCTCTGGTTGCCTATTCAGCCACACGTGATATGCAATTAGTTCCCCGGGGGTTGCAGAATGCATTTGAAGCTGCCGTTGTTTGGACATATGATTTCTTTACTCAGTTAATGGATAAAGAACATATCGCCAAAAAATATGCCCCCCTGTTATCAACATTTTTTTTGTTTATCCTATTCAGTAACTACAGCGGCCTTATTCCGGGTGCGGCTCACATTCCTGGTTTTCAACCGCCTACGAGCAACTGGAACGTAACCATTGTTCTGGCGGTTATTACAGTTTTCGCGGTTCACATTGCAGGTTTCCAGGAACATGGGCTTGGTTATATGAACCACTTCCTTAGCCCCAATCCAGCAATGTTGCCCTTGAATCTCCTGGAAGAGATAACCCACCCGCTGTCTCTGACCCTCCGTTTATTCGGGAATATATTTGGGGAAGAGATGATTATAGCTTATATGCTGTTCTTAGTGCCGTTTTTGGTTCCGTTTGCCCTGATGGCCTTGAGCGTACTGCTTGCGTTCATTCAGGCAATCGTGTTTACCATTCTGTCAGCAAGTTATATTGCTACAGCTACAGGTGATGACCATTAACATTTAGGATATTAGCTGGTCACTTTTAACGTGCAATAATGAAAGGAGGGAAAGAAATGGGCGGTAGTATCGCATTAGGTGCTGGTTTAGCTGTATCAATCGCCGGTCTCGGCGGTGGTGTTGGTATGGGTGTTGCTGGAGGAAAAGCCATTGAAGCCATTGCCAGACAGCCCGAAGTCGGAGGGGACGTCAGAACCCTCATGTTTATTACCTTTGCTTTTATAGAGACGCTGACTATTTATGGTCTGCTGATCGCATTTATGCTGGTAGGGAAAATGTAAGCAACCCTATTCACGTCTATCTAGTACTTAGAGGGCGATAGAGCAAGCAGATATAGATAATAGTGCTCTATCGCCCTAATACTAATAGCTTCTACAAAGATTGGAGGTAGCACATCCGTGAGACGTAACAAATGGGTTTATCTGGGGATTCTAGCCTTATCCCTGGTGATGGTAATGGGATTTGCCACCGTCGCTATGGCAACAGGTGCCGTTGCAGACCCTGAACCAGCTGTACCGGAATGGGGTAACTGGTATGTTATGGGCTGGTCAGCAGTAAACTTCTTCGTTTTATTAGCTTTATTATATAAATTTGGCTTTAACCCAATTAATAATATGCTGGAAGAACGTACCAACACGATTGAAAGTTCGATCAAACATGCTGAAGAAGTTCGCGTAGAAGTAGATCAGATGCAAAAAGAAGCCCAGGCTAATCTAGCAGAATCACGCAAAGAAGCCCAGGAAATTGTGGCCCGGGCCAATCGTACGGCTGAAGAAATGAAAACCGATATTATCAACAAAGCCAATGAAGAAGTTTCCACCATGAAAGAAAGGGCCCTGTCAGAAATAGATGCTGCCACCGAGGCAGCCAGAGTTGAATTGAGGGATACTGCTGTAACCCTGGCTATCATGGCCGCAGAAAGGGTCCTGGAACGTGCCATTACTGAAGAGGATCATAAAAAGATGGTCCGGGAATTTGTAAATGAAGCAGGCGATTATCTATGCTAAACAAAAGCGTCGCTAGGCGCTACGCAGAAGCATTCTTTAGCCTGGCCAAGGAAAGAGATAAAATTGACCAATTCCAGGCTGATCTGGAAAAGGTTATTCGTGCTCTGGACGAAGTGGAACATTTACGGGAGTATTTTTCCCATCTACTCATTCCAGCTAAAGATAAGAAAGACGTAGCCCAAAAGCTTTTTGCCGATGACATAGCACAGGAAAGCTTGAATTTTATTTTCGTTATTATTGATAAGAGACGTGAGGCTTACTTTGACGCTATTTATGAAGAATATGTAGATATGGCAGACGAATCAAGAAACATTAAAAAGGCTGAGCTTTACACCGCTACAGAACTTTCCGAAGAAGATCTGGAGGAGTTGACCAAAAATCTTTCCCGTTCCTTAGGCAAGACGGTACAATTACAAACCAGGGTAGATCCGTCCTTACTTGGAGGGGTGAAAGTAAGGATAGGGGACCAGATTATTGATGGCACGGTGGCCAAAAAGCTGGAGATGTTGCAGGAAGATCTCAAGCAGGCAAAGATAAGTTAAGTGATAGGGGTGAGCACATAAATGAGTATCAGACCTGAAGAGATTAGCGCCATACTAAAAGATCAAATAGAGCGCTACCAATCAGAGGTCGAAGTCAGCAATGTGGGCTCAGTTATCTATGTGGGTGACGGTATTGCCCGCGTATATGGATTACAGGGTGCCATGGCTGGCGAATTATTGGAATTTCCTGGGGGGACCTATGGAATGGTTCTAAACCTGGAAGAAGATAACGTAGGAGCGGTGTTGCTGGGAAGCTATGAGCATATCAAGGAAGGTGACATAGTTAAGGCAACCGGGAGAATCATGGAGGTTCCAGCTGGTGAAGCCCTGTTGGGGCGTGTTGTTAATGCACTGGGACAGCCCATTGATGGTAAAGGGCCTATTAATACCAGCACTTTCCGCCCGGTGGAACGTGTAGCGCCGGGAGTTATTACTCGCTCTCCAGTTGATACACCTATGCAGACAGGCTTAAAGGCGATTGACTCAATGGTTCCGATCGGCAGAGGACAGCGTGAGTTAATCATTGGTGACCGTCAGGTGGGGAAAACTGCTCTGGCTATCGATGCGATCATTAATCAGCGGGAAAAGAAAGATATGATCTGTATTTATGTAGCTATCGGGCAGAAGCAATCAACTGTAGCCGGTATTCATGCGAAGCTGGAGGAAATGGGCGCGATGGACTATACGATCATCGTTGCTGCAACGGCATCAGAACCAGCTCCGCTGCTTTATATTGCTCCCTATGCTGGCGTAGCCATGGCGGAAGAATTTATGGAGACCAATCAGGCCGATGTTCTCATCGTTTATGATGACTTGTCCAAACATGCGGTTGCATATCGTGAAATGTCCTTGCTCTTACGTCGTCCACCGGGACGTGAAGCATACCCGGGCGACGTATTTTATCTCCATTCGCGTTTGCTGGAAAGGGCCTGTAAACTCAATGATGACTATGGTGGTGGATCGATTACTGCTCTGCCGATTATTGAAACGCAGGCTGGTGACGTTTCCGCTTATATACCTACCAACGTTATTTCCATTACGGATGGACAGATATATCTGGAAACAGACCTGTTTTACGCAGGACAGCGTCCGGCTATTAATGCAGGATTATCTGTCAGCCGTGTTGGTGGTGAAGCACAGACTAAAGCCATGAAAGCAGTTGCCGGGCAGCTGCGACTCGACCTGGCTCAATACCGTGAATTGGCCGCATTTGCCCAATTTGGCTCGGATTTGGATAAAGCGACTCTGGCGCGCCTGACCCGTGGGGAAAGGGTAACTGATATCCTCAAACAGGGTCAATATCAGCCCATGCCGGTAGAAGAACAGGTGGCAGTTATCTTTACGGGCGTAAATGGCTATTTAGATGATATTTCATCGGATCGTATAGAAGAGTTTGAAGAAGAATTCTTGAAATATATGCGCAGCGCCCATAATGATGTCTTAAAAGCGATTAAGGAGACTGGAAAACTTGATGATGAAATTGAATCCAAGCTCGTCAAGGCCATAGAAGAGTTCAAGTCTACCTTTACTATTTAGGTGGTGATTGAATATGGCAGGAGCAGGAGTAAGAGAATTTAAGCGCAGGATTCGCAGTGTAACGAACACACAGCAGATAACCAAGGCCATGGAGATGGTGGCAGCTGCCAGATTGCGCCGGGCACAGGAAAGTGCTGAAGCATCACGGCCTTATACGGAAACCTTACAGGAAACACTGGCACGTCTGGCTGCTGTGTCAACCGATGTTGAACATCCTTTACTGGTAACAAGAGAAGACGTACGTAAGGTTGGATATGTAGTAGTAACGGCTGACCGCGGGCTTTGTGGAGCATATAATACCAACATCATCCGTGCTGCCGAAGAAGCCATTGCGGCTGAGGAGCGGCAGGTGGAAAACGGTATTATCGCGGTAGGACGCAAAGCGAGAGATTTCTATATAAAGCGTCAGGGTTTGGATGCTGAATTCATCAATCTTGGTGATGATGTTAGCTATACCGATGCCAGAGAAATTGCGCAATTTGTAATGAATGCCTATGAAAATGAGGAAGTGGATGAAGTTTATCTGGTCTATGCCCGGTTTATAAATGCGCTGCGGCAGGATCCAACTATAACCAAGCTGTTACCCCTTGATCCTCCTTCCGAGGAACTTATGGCTGAGGAGGAGCTGGTTGAGTACATCTATGAACCCAGTGCAGATGTCATATTGTTAAACCTGTTGCCCAGATATGTTGGCAGTCAGATTTATCATGCTTTACTGGAGTCAAAAGCCAGTGAATTTGGGGCCAGGATGACAGCTATGGGTAATGCTACCGAGAATGCGGCTGAAATTATTGATAACCTGACATTGCAGATGAATAAAGTACGGCAGGCAGCAATTACGGACGAAATTCTTGATATTGTCGGTGGCGCAGAAGCACTCAAAAAAGGAGGAAGTTAGAGAATGGCGAATGTAACGTATGGCGAGGTAACACAGGTTATAGGCGCGGTGGTGGACATACGCTTTAAACCAGGGGAGTTGCCGGACCTGATGAACGCTATTACCATAAAATCTGATGACCAGCCTCAAAACATTAGAACAGTTGCTGATATTGATGTTACCCTGGAAGCAATGCAGCTGCTGGGAAATGATACCGTTCGTTGTGTCGCTCTGCAACCGACTGACGGCATTATGCGGGGAATGAAAGCAACCAACACGGGTGCCACCATCAGCGTGCCGGTGGGCGAAGGCTGTTTGGGCCGTATTATGAACGTACTGGGAGAGGCCGTTGACGAAAAAGGGCCGGTAGAAGCG
>DUSB01000076.1 GCA_012840625.1 Syntrophomonadaceae bacterium | reverse complement strand
GGTATGGAGAGACATATGCGGATCCCGATCAGATGATTAACTCCATTAATAGACTCATAAAGCTGCAGCCGGCAAAAATTATCTCCAGCCATATTTCCGATTTCTGTACGGATGTCATACCGCGCCTGGAGGAATACCGGAATCGGATTTTTGCCCGCGAAGAAAGGGTGTATGATTTTCTTAAACAGCAGCCTTCTGATTTAGATACTATAGCAGATCATAAACTTATTTATGCCCTGCATCCTACTCCTTTCGTGTTATTCTGGGAAAAGCTGATGCTGATAAAACACCTGCAGCGATTAGAAAACAAGGGTTTGATTGGCAAAACAGAGCAGGGTTTCTATTATGCTCGTTAGATCAAAGGAGGTTCAGTGTTAATGTGAATAGGGATAAAAGGGTAGTGTGCCTGGGGGATAGTATTACCTGGGGTTTTCCTTTTGGCCCCAATTATTCCTGGGTAAAAATGTTAAGTGAAAGCATTCCTGCCACCTTTATCAACGAGGGCATCAACGGTGATACCACTGGCAATATGCTGCGGCGTTTCGATAAAAGCGTACTCCGACATAGTCCCACCCATGTAGTGATTATGGGGGGTATTAACGACATAATGCTCAGGGAGTCCCTGGACCGGATTCAATATAATATAGGACAGATGCTGGATCGAGCTGAAGCACATGGTCTACAGGTTATTTTGGGAATTCCTACCGCTGTTGATTACCCTGAAGCGGAACGCAGGCTGGAAAAGTTGCGGCATTGGCTGCGCAGCGAGGCAGAAAAAAGGCAGATTCCAGTTATTGATTTCAGCCAGGCTTTCTTTAATCCTGATGGTTCAGTACGTACTGATTTATTGCTTCCTGATGGAGGACATCCAACCAAAGAGGGTTATCAGGAAATGTTTAAACAAATTGATTTATCTATTTTTTCTGTGTAAAACAGAAAGCGTACCGCCTTTTTAGACTGAAGGTGGTACGCTTTTTTCATCCATAGGTTTAACTTCTATGATATGGGATGACTCTCCGACAGCCCTTTTAACCATAACCCTGGTGGAGGGTTCTTTTTTTGCATCACTGTAACGGGCGGTCAGACGGGCGGCAAAGTCTATCTCTTTCATGCTAGCTGAATCGCTATTCATGGGCCGCAGCAAGCCCAGTGGTCCTGGACGTTCGGTAACTTTTAGCAGATAATCCTGCGGCTGGGCTAATTGATTCAGCTGCATATTTTCAGCCTGATTGCGGCCAATAAGAATCAGGTTTCCTTCCCGGGTATAAAACTGCCGGCCATAACGGAGAATAGTCAGTTCATCAGCCTGGATGAGTGACCGGTTTTCCAGATAGCTGCGTAGTCGACGGGCAAAGTTTTCCTGGGTTAACAGACAACCACCTGCTGGAGTAGGATAATCGATGAGATTATATTTTTCCGCCAGCTGTATCTGCCGGGTACGGCTGCGTCCGTTTATATCCAGCAAACGGGAACGATCTACCCAACCTTTTTCTTCCGGGATGGTAGGCGGCAGCAAAAGAGCAGATAAAGGACGCAGCATTAAGCCGTTGACTCCGGCCAGTTTATCCACTGCGTTGAGGGATGAACGGGTTTGGCTCATAGGACGCTGTCCAAGCACTTCCCCACTGATCAAAAAGGAAGCCCCGGTTTCCTGCATAAATTCATAGGCTTTCCTCTGCATGAAGGCATGGCAATCGATACATGGGTTCATATGCTTGCCATAACCGTAAACAGGCTCCAGCAGAACGTCCATGTATTCTTCGCTGCAGTACAGGGTATGTAATTCAATATGCAGCTGTTCAGCTGCTTTTTGAATGGTATCACTCATACCAAAAAAAGGGGTGGTAATTGTAACGCCTATGACTTCAATACCTTGATCCTGCATCAGGCAGACCGCCAGTTGTGAGTCAAGGCCTCCGGAAAACATGCTAATCGCTTTCAATGAATGGGATCTCTCCTTTGTTTATTTTCTGCAAATATTCTTCCTCACTGAGTACTTTGATCTGGTGCTGGCGCAACAATGCGGTGGTTACCCCATCACCGGGCTGCAGGGTGGAGTTAAAATGTCCATTGTATATGGTGCCACAACCACAGGAGGGGCTGTGGCTTTTCAGTACCGCTAGTTTTATGTTATTTTTTTGGGCTATGTCCAGACTTTTTTGTGCACCTTTTATAAAAGCTGTGGTCAGGTCGCCACCTGCAGTATTCACTACCTTGGCTTTACCCTGCAGGACTGCCTTGCCATCGCCTCCCAGGATTTCACAGGGTGTACGAGGGGTGGGCAAACCTCCTAGCTGTTCAGGGCAAACCAGCAGAGCGCGCTGATTGGCGGCCATTTTTTGAAATACTGGGTGCAGGTTGTTGCCTCCGTTGTATTTGCAATTTTCACCGGTCAGACAAGCACTTACTAATATCATTTTCATCCTCCTGATTCCCTTATTTTAACGATAAAGAGATGGCAGTACAAGAGCCAGTCGGAGCTGCTGGGGAGCCAGGATGAAAAGAACGTTTAAGAAAAGATGCACATAAAATACAGTATATTGTGCTTACCTGGGAGGCATAGTATGTACGATTACTGGCTGATTGGCTTAGATTGTGATGACAGCCTTCCAGCTGATACCATCCTGATGAGCAGAGAATTATCGGGACAACTGAAGCTGGAATCAGGATGCAGGCTGCCGCTATACATGGGGCGCAGCTTTATCGAGGTTCAGATCAAAACGCTAGCAGAGCTACCCTGCAGTTGCATGCTGGTATCTGCCAGCGTATGCAGACAGCTTTATATACAGCTAGGTCGAAAATATTGTATCCGATGGGATGAGGAGGGGCTGCATCTGGGTCCGGTGGTTGGTATTATGGCTGACAGCATCCAGGATAAAGAACGCCCTTTTGCCTCCCAAAGTTATTTTTTTCGACAGTGTCTGAGCGAGGGAACTAAACTAGGGATGCTGTGTTTTGCTTTTCGTGCTGCTGCGGTTCAATTTCGACAAGGCTGTATCGAGGGTTACAGCTATCAAAAAGGGAAGTGGGAAAGGGGTGTTTTTCCTATTCCAGACGTTGTTTACCCGCGTGAAGCAGGCTATTCTCCGTATAAAAAGCGCGTACGAGAGCGTCTGATATCATTGGGCTGTAGTTTTCTAAATCCCCCTTACCTTGATAAATGGCAAAGCCATCAAAGCCTATCGAAAAACCATGCCCTGCAATCCTATCTGCCGGCTACTCGTCTGGTAAATAATTTTCAGTCGATCGATTCCATGCTGAACTACTATCAGGTGGTCTATATTAAGCCGGTTGCGGGGGCCCGGGGAAACAGCATAATACGTGTTGCTAAACGCCGCCATGCTTATGTTTATCAATATCAGCGTAATGGACGAACGATCCGGAGGACGGCCACCAGCTTAAAGGAACTGCAGGAGTCTTTAGGGCATGTCATGGGGAAAAGAAAATATATTGTACAGGAAAGAATTCGTCTGCTCAAAAGCAAGAACTCTATTATTGATGTACGTGTTCTGGTACAAAAGGATGGCAGGGGACAGTGGCAGATTACTGGCAAGGCATGTCGGATCGGTCAGAGCGGTGCGATTACCAGCAATCTAGCTTCAGGCGGAAAAGCCAGGCAGTTGAATCAGGTGTTACTGACTCATTTTGATGCCGGGCAGAGTAAGCGCATCATGGATGAAATAAATGATCTGGCCTTATTGGTGGCGAAAACCATAGAACAGGAGCATGGCTTGATGGGTGAGATGGGTATTGATATAGGGATTGATCAGGCAGGCAAGCTGTGGTTTATTGAAATCAATTTACGTCCTGCACGACAGCTTTTTACCTTGATTGGTGATCACAATAAGCGCCTGGTGTCAGTGCAGCGCCCCATGCTTTACAGCCAGTACCTGGCAGGATTTCGCCAGCGAAAGGAGAGGGTTGTATGAAGCCGCTGGGCGAGATTTTTTTATCTGCATCGCTGCAGGAAAAGCTGGGGGTTCCCCCTGTAAATACTATACGAGTCCGGGCCGGCATGATAATCGTAAGTAGCCGTTTAATCATACGCCCTTCTTCTCCTGCTTTGCGGTCTTTTAAATTATCGCCGCAATTAAGGCAGGGGCTCTATTTAAAAAAAAATCAAGTCTTCCAAATACGCTATGATCAAGTAGGCCAGTATCTACACCTTGGACCCATTATCGGTATTTTCAGTAGCACTATACCCAACCATGATGAATATCATCCTACCAGTTTACAGGCGGAGCTTATTTGTTTAAGCAGGATAGCCCGCAGCCTTCCCGGCCAAATTTATGTTTTCACTCCTGCGGATATTAATTGGAACACACGCACCGTACGCGGCTATCAATACCGCTGCATTGGCAAAGAGAAGGGCAGCTGGGGTTCGTCTCTCTATCCCCTTCCTGATGTTGTATATGATCGGATTAGTTCCCGTCGGTCTGAAGGCAGGAGTTCAGTACAGGCCTGTAAAAGACGTTTAAAAAGCTTGGCTAATCTTCATTATTTTAATCCGTCATTTTTAAACAAATGGAAGGTGCACCAGCTGTTAATAAAGAATCCTGATCTATGGGACTATCTTCCGGAAACGCATCTATTGAATCTGGATAGTTTGCAGTCGATGCTATCCCGTTATCATAGTCTGTATTTAAAGCCGGCTGATGGCAGCCTGGGCCGTGGAATTATTCGGGTAAATAAAAATAGTGGCAAGCTATTCTACACCATTTATAAGCAGGGGCGCAGCAAAGGGAAGGCAGATAACGCCCGTGAATTGATGAAGAAAACCCGCCCGGTGCGGCAAAAAAAGGCTTATATTGTACAGCAGGGCCTGGAACTGGCACAAGATAAAGGGGCTCCTTTTGATATCCGTATTATTTTCCAGAAGAATGGTGCCGGGCAGTGGCAGGTCAGTAAAAAATTTGCACGGGTTGCAGCCCGGGGGAGTATGATTGCTAATTTGAGTCGCGGGGGGAAGGCGGAAACAATCAGAGATATATTTGCGGAGGTATTAAAGTGGGATGAGCAGGAAAGCCAGGCAAGAAACGAGGAAATAAATCATTTATGCCTGCTGACAGCAGAAACATTAGAAAAAGAAAGTTCAGCCCTGTATGGAGAATTGGGCCTCGATATAGGAATCGATCAACAGGGAAAACTATGGTTGATTGAAGTGAATTCCAAGCCGCGCAAAACGACAGAAACAGAGCTTTCTATGGGGGTGGTCCGCAATACTTTTCGCAGGCCGCTTCAATATGCCATCTTTCTTGCAGGATTTGAGAGTAAGAAGGAAAAATAAGAGGAAGAACAACGTTTGTTATTCTTACGACGCATGATAAGATTATGATTAAAGATGTGGGCAAAAGGTTTTGTGTTATGAACACCGAATATATCAAGGTATTATCTAACGCAATCTAAACTTTGCAGCAGCTGCTGCAGGGATGGGACATAATGAAATAGGAGGGAATATTGTGTCAGGCACAAAAAAAATTGCAGTATTAACTGGTGGAGGAGATTGCCCCGGACTTAATGCCGTGATTCGCGCGGTGACAAAATCGGCCATTAATGTTTATGGTATGGAAGTTATCGGCTTTCTGGATGGTTTCAAAGGGATGGTGGAAAAAGATTATATTCCCCTGACCCTGGAAACGGTATCAGGTATTGCTCATACCGGAGGAACGATTTTGGGTAGCAGTAATCGGGACAATCCTTTTCGCTATTTGACCGTAGAGGATGAACAGGAGGTATTTACGGATCAATCAGACCGTGCCATTGAAAACATGAGAGAATTAGGCATACAGGGTCTGATCGTTATCGGTGGAGATGGAAGCCTGCATATTGCCCAGGAATTTTACGAAAAAGGAATTAAGGTGGTGGGGGTACCCAAAACGATTGATAATGATTTATCAGCTACTGATGTAACCTTTGGCTTTCATACCGCAGTAGATACTGCTACAGAAGCCCTGGATCGTTTACACACTACAGCAGAATCACACCACCGCATCATGATCTTGGAGGTTATGGGACGGTATGCTGGCTGGATTGCTTTGCATGCAGGAATGGCGGGCGGAGCTGATGTTATTCTTATTCCTGAAATTCCCTACCAGGTTGACAGGGTAGTGGAACAAGTAAAACATCGCTATGAAAAGGGTAAAAAATTCAGCATTATTGTAGTGGCAGAAGGAGCCAGAGAAGTAGATGGTGAAATGGTGGTCAAACAGATGGTGCCGCAGAGCCACGATCCTATTCGTCTGGGGGGGGCGGGGGAGAAATTGGCTCAGCAGCTGGAAAAATCGGCCGGCATGGAAACACGGGTTACTGTGTTAGGACATTTACAGCGCGGAGGAGCTCCGATTCCTTATGACCGTATCCTTTCAACCCGATATGGTGTTGCTGCTGTAGAGGCCTTTGCCCGCGGTGCATATGGCACCATGGTCAGCCTGCGTGGTTCAGATATTGTGGCGGTTCCCATAATAGATGCCATTGAAAAGCTGAAAAATGTTGACCCCGACAGCGATATTGTTAGAGCGGCCAAAGCGGTAGGAATGAGTTTTGGGGACTAGGAAAAACAAGATAGCAAAGGGGGTTGGGATATGGAGAAAATTGCGGTTCTTGGCGCAGGGTTAATGGGAGCCAGCATCGCTCAGGAAGCGGCTCAGGCAGGATATCAGGTTATCCTGCGGGATCTGCAGATGTCCTTTGTGCGCGATGGCTTAAAGACCATCGAGGATCATCTCGATGAGCAGATGGCAAAAGGCCAAATGAACCGCCGGGAAAAAGAGCAGGTGCTGGATCATATTCATGGTACCATTGACTTGGCCGCCCTGAACCAGGTTGATCTGGTGATCGAAGCAGTGGTAGAAAACATAGCGGTGAAGAAACAGCTGTTTACTGAGTTGGATAACATTTGTCCGGAGCATACTATTCTGGCAACGAATACATCTTCTCTTTCGATTACAGAGATTGCTGCTACAACCCGACGGCCTGATCGGGTTATAGGCATGCATTTTGTACATCCATTGCCGCGCATGCAGCTGGTTGAACTGGTAAAGGGTATGGAGACTTCGGAAGAAACGCTGCAAACGGTCTGCAGTTATGTCGAACAGATGAAAAAGAAATATGTTGTTGTAAACCGGGAGAGTCCCGGTTATATTGTCAATCGGGTACTGGCTGTATATATAAACGAAGCCATTACCATCCTTGGTGAAGGTCTGGCAGATACAGAAACCCTTGATACGGCATTATGTTTGGGTGTTGGTATGCCGGTGGGTCCTCTGGCTTTGGCCGATCAGATTGGTCTGGATCAGCTCTATGCTGCTTTGATAGGATTCTATGAAGAATTTCGTGATTCCAAGTATCGGCCGCATATTATGTTTTCCACCATGGTGCGGGCAGGATATTACGGACGTAAAAGCGGGAGGGGCTTTTATCGCTATCAAGACTGAAATCCATTGGGGGGAGTTTGTATGCAATATAGGGCGCAAAAGTCTTTTGGAGCCTGGTGGGGTTTACTGCTGGGTATAATCCTTTTTACCTTTATTATCTGGGGAATTAATTATTCTCTGGGACCGGATGACAGGGTGCTGAAGATTCTTTTGTATCTGCCCACATATATTTTTTTAGTGATCTATATATATTTGATTATCGGTGCTTTTACCATGTCTTATCAGGTACAGGAGGATGGATTAAAGATATGCTGGGGGTTCCAGCGCAAACTGATTCCCTGGGATGATTTTGATGATATCATACATGTTCGGGGAGAGGCGAATTTATTCCCTTTTCTAGGGGTGAGCTGGCCGGGTTACATGATCGGATTATATTCTGTTAGAGGTTTGGGCCCCGTGCGCATGTATGCCACCTATCCTGAAGAAGGTTTCTTATATCTTAAAACACAACAGGGATTTTTTGGTCTGACACCTGCAGAAGCAAAATTGGCAGAAGTACTTGCTGAAAAAGCCGATAAAGAGATTAATGTGATCGATATGGATGAGATGTCTGTGGAAGAAAAGGGGCATAACATCAGGAATGATCGTTTCTTCCAGCTTTATTACCGTTTAAACATTATTTTATTAGTGGCTTTTGCAGCTTATGTGGCTATCTTTTTCCCTGGTTCAGGAGCTTCAAGATTTATTATTCTCCTGCTGGTTCTGGCGATTGGGCTGTTTTTCTTTAATGTAAGCAATGCCAGTCGCTTATTTCAATTCAGCCAGGATGGGGGCTATATAACACTGCTGCTTGGAATGGCGGTTACTGGCATCTTTTTTATTTTATCTTTTTCCGCGATACATTTATAATATAAAATTGTTGATGATTAAGTTACTGCATGTTTAGTTAGGAAAGGATCGAGGCAAAATGCAATTAGGTATCATCGGCCTGCCGATGGTGGGAAAAACAACACTATTTGAGCTGTTAACTGAACACAGTCCCAATAATCAGGCCAAAGCAAATATGGGGATCGCAAAAATTCCGGATGGCCGGATCGATTATTTATCTTCTGTCTATCAGCCTAAAAAGACTACTTATGCTCAGTTAGAGGTGGTCGATATTCCTGGTTTAATTCCGGACAATGAAAAGGGTGCTAATATCTTTTTAGATTCTGTACGTAAAGCGGATGCACTGCTTCATGTAGTTTGTGCTTTTGATAATGCTGAGATCCCTCATTATTATGATGCAGTTGAGCCCTTACGGGATATAGAGACTGTTGCTTATGAATTATTGATTGCTGACCTGGATTTAATTGAAAAACGCATGGAGCGTATCCATCAAAACAAAAAGAAAAACCAGATGCTAAAAGAACTTGCTCTGCTGGAGCGTTTGCAAGATGCCCTGGAAAAGGAGTTGCCAATTTCAGCGGTCACTCTTGATGAGGAAGAAGAACTCATCATGAACAGCTATCAATTTTTAACTATGAAGCCAATGTTGGTTTGCATCAATCTTGGGGAAGATGATATAAGCAGCGGCAGTTATAAACAGAAGCAGGAAGTTGAAAATTATTGTCAGGAAAAGGGTATACCGATTGTAACTGTTTCCGCCAGTATCGAAAGGGAAATAGCAGAATTGGAAGCGGAGGAAAAAGAAGAATTTTATAAGGATTTGGGGATCAGCGAATCAGGTATAGAGAAGATTGCTCGTAGTATGTATGAACGCCTGGGCTTAATTTCCTTCTTTACAGTAGGGGATGACGAGGTAAAAGCCTGGACCATTAATGCAGGGACTAATGCCAGAATGGCTGCCGGCAAGATCCATTCTGACATAGAAAGGGGTTTTATACGGGCTGAAGTGGTAGCCTATCAGGATTATTACGAACATAAAAGCATGGCCGCAGTAAAAGAAGAAGGCTTGTTTCGACTGGAAGGCAAGGAATACATGATCCAGGATGGGGATATAGTTCACTTCCGCTTTAATGTTTAGGATGGGTGATCAAAGATGCAAACGATTATTGTCGGAGCGGGTAAAGTAGGATTCAATATGGCACAAATGCTATCCAGTGAAGATCACGATGTAATCCTTATTGAGCAGGATGCTGAACGGCAAAAAACCGTTGATGATATGCTGGATGTACAGGTCATTCATGGCAGCGGTTCATCAATTTCAATTCTGGAAAGAGCAGGCATAAGGAATACCGATATGTTTTTGGCCGTAACCCAGTATGATGAATTAAATATGATAGCCTGTATGCTGGCCAAGCAATATGGAGTGAAAACTACTGTGGCCAGGGTTCGAAACACAGAATACCTGGAAATAAAAAATCTTAACCAGCAGATGGGTATTGATTTGATTATAAATCCGGAACGGGTTACCGCGGAGGAAATAGCACGAACCGTTAAATATCCTCATGCCCTGCATGTAGACTATTATGCGGAGGGTAAAGTGCAGGTCATAGGACTGGCTTTGCAGGAGGATTCGCCCTTGCTGGGTAGAAAGCTTCGTGATCTGGATACCTATGCCCCTTATAATATTGTCTCTATTATGCGTGGGGGAAAACTTATTATCCCTGATGGAGATCATAGTTTCCAGGCAGGCGATCATATCAATGTGATGGCGAAAAGTGCTGACATGCGTGATGTAGAGAGAATATTAGGGATCAGCCGACGCAAGGTTGAAAACGTCATTATTTTGGGTGGGGGGCGAACGGGGTATTATCTGGCTAAAATCCTGGAAGAATACCGCCCTGCACTGAATATAAAAATCATTGAGCGAGATTTAAAACGAGCGCGGGATATTTCAGAAAGATTAAATACTACCCTGGTGATCCACGGTGATGGCAGTGATTATGAGCTTCTGGAATCAGAAAACGTTAAAACCTCAGATCTTTTTGTGGCCGTAACCAATGATGACAAAATTAATCTTTTAAGTGCTTTGATTGCCAGGAGATTGGGCGTACAAAAAACCATTGCCCAGGTTAAACGTTCGGATATCATGCCTCTGGTAGAACAAATTGGCATTGATATGGTACTGAGTCCACGGGTATTAACGGCGGGAGCTATTTTAAAATATATCCG
>DUSB01000075.1 GCA_012840625.1 Syntrophomonadaceae bacterium | reverse complement strand
TTATATTGGACCAAGCAGCTACAGTAGACGAAGCAATAGCGTTACTGGAGCAATATGATATGAATTCTTCTGCTAAATCCTGTTTCCATTTTCAGATTGCTGATGCACAGGGGAACAGTGCTGTCGTAGAGTATGTAGATAATGAAATGAGTGTTCTCCGTTCAGAGAAACCTTATCAGGTTTGTACAAATTTTTTCCTAACTCCCGGTCCAAAATATAATCAAGGAAAAGGACAAGATCGTTATGAGACTCTTATGGATATACTTTCCAAGAAAAATGGCTTTATGACCCGGAAACAAGCTATGGCGGCTCTCAAAGCAGCCAGTCAGCCAATGCACTTAGAGAAGAAAGACGGGAAAATCCATGGGACGCAATGGAGTGTGGTATATAACCTGGATGAAATTACTGCTGATGTGGCTTTGGGTTGTAATTATAATAAAGTATACAGCTATTCTTTGATGGAATAGAAACTTGGATGCAGCAAATAGTTTTTGTCAGGCTATGCCATAAAAGTGAACTGAGCTTCTGATTATAGGCAAAAAAGGGTTTGCGATTTTTATTAGGCTAATAGGTGGTTCCTGTATTTTACGGGAGCCATCTTTTTTTCCACTGCTTATTACCAGGAACAAGATTTAGATAAGTGATAAAAGCTCTGCTTGATGTTATTATTAAAGGAAATTAATTGTTTTACATATCCAGAATAAAGAAAAAGGAGAATGAGCTCATGGAAAAACAGCCTAATTCCCGGACTTGTTTTGTCTGTGGTCGTCAGAATGATATAGGTCTAAAAGTAAGCTGGTATAACGACTATGAAAAACAGGAGGTGCGTGCTACGGTAAGCATTCCTGAACATTTTAACAGTTATCCTGGTTTTGTCCATGGGGGAATCGTATCGGCTATTCTGGATGAAACTGCCGGGCGGGCTATTATGCTCGATCGTGAAATGGACAGTCTGGACTGTTTTATGGTTACCACTCGCCTGGAAACAAAATACCGCCTCCCCACACCCACAGAGCAGCCACTAACTGTCGTTGGTTGGGTACTGCGTCCGGGTCGCAGCCGGGCACGGGTTGCCAGTGAGATTCGCTTACAGGATGGCACCGTAACAGCTTCCTGTGAAGCCACTGTTCTTCGCCCTCCGCAGAAGTATTTTGAGATGTGGAACTGGGAGGAAGAACAAAAATACTGGCGGGTTTATGATGATTAAGAAAGGTAAAAGTTAGGTACCAAGCACCTAACTTTCTAGTTTACGATGCGCTTGTAGGAGTTTACAGTCAGCTGGTAATAGATGATATAAATGATCGTATAGATGGCGATGGTTATAATGGTCGGTACGACTGAACTGGGGATTATTTGATAAAACCTGAAAAGGGTATACATGAATATTGGATGTAAAAGTCTAGAAAAATGGTTATTCCCGGGGAAGATTGCATTACAATGAATGGCTATAGTTAAAATAAACTAAGTAAATTCTTCAAGGAGGTAAAGAGTTTAAATATGAAATTATTGTATGAGGGTAAGACCAAGAATGTTTTCGAATTGGATAATGAAAGATGTTTACTAGAATTTAAAGATGATGTAACGGGAGAAAATGGACGTATTGATCCGGGTGCAAATACTGTATACGGCAAGCTAGAAGGTAAAGGGAAACAGGCCTTAAAGATGTCAACCTATTATTTTGAACTTTTGCACCAGCAGGGTATTCCCACTCAATATCTAAAAACTGAACTGGAAAAGAACCATATGGTGGTAAAAAAAGCCGAACCTTTTGGCAAAGGTCTGGAGGTAGTTTGCAGGTTTAAAGCCTATGGCAGCTTTTTGCGCCGCTATGCTCTTTATACCAAGGAGTTCCAACCGCTGGATGCATTAATCGAGATTACACTTAAAGATGATCTGCGTGGGGATCCCTTAATAAACGACGACGCTTTAATTCAGCTGGGTCTAGTAAACCCGCCGGAACTTAAGAGTATTAAGGAGATGGCTGGGAAAATTGCTAAAATAATTAAAGATGATCTGGCTGAGTCAGGTTTAGATCTAATTGATATCAAATTTGAATTTGGTAAAGCAGGAGGAGAGATTATTTTAATCGATGATATCTCCGGTGATAATATGCGGGTCTTTAAAGATGGACATCAGGTTTCCCCCCTGGAACTGTCTGATATGGTAGGGAAAAATAAATAAGCAGCAGCTAACATTGTTTCAAGTAAAGCTGTGCTACAGTAGTCAGGCTGTAGCATGGCTTTTTTTATGACCGATATAAGGCTATACGTTCTTATGGCAGATATCTGCTAGAATGAAAACCATTATGTTCTGGAGGCTATGAATTAATGGGAGAGCTTATCCATACGGGGAAAGAATCAATTCTGAAACATCTGGTAGGCGAGATGGGAGAGGTGGGGCAAGGCAGCTTGCTGCAAAATAGGGAGGATAGGACTTAATAAAAAAATTGTCGACTATCGCGCCGACACCCAGGGTGAATATTAAGTGTTTTTATCCTTTTTATACTTCTTTATCGTAACGCCATTCACCATCATGGGCCACTGCTCCGTTTTTGTAATAAGAAATTCCTTTTCCATGCCGAAAGCCATCTTTATATTCACCTTCGTAACGTAATGATCCATCTATATAATATTCTTTGCCATAACCGTGTTGTTTACCATCTTTCCATTCCCCTTCGTATTTGATTCCATTTCTATAAAAGCCTTTTCCCAACCCATGAGGTTTACCATGCTTTACCTCACCTTCATAGTCAATAAAAATATTGCGCCGTATTTCCAGGTCATTAAGCTTAGCCATAAAAAACCATCCTCCTTTCATTCCATACTTACAATTATCGTACCATTATGTTGTAAAAAAGGAAATGAAGAGTTAGAAAAAAGAAACCCGGCTATGTATGCAGGAAAAACATTCTAGCCGGGTTTCTTATCTGACAGATTTTTAGATATCTCTAGCAAGTTGTTTATATAATAGTTCAGCTATTCCAATGGAGGAAGTGCGGCTAATTTGATTACTGTATTCCTCGAACAGCATTGATTCATAGGTTGACATAGCAAAACTTTTTTCCCAAAGACCGCCTTCTGGGATGGTTTTGCGCATGTTGTCAAAAACTTGATTAATAAAAACACTTTCTAAATCAAGGCAAGCTTCCATTAACTTTTCTTTATCCTGATTTTTTTGTGCCTGTTCCAGGGTAGTCTGAAAGCTTTGTTCTTTGGTCTGAGCCTGTTGCTGTCTGGACTGCTCAATTTGAAGCGTGGATATATGGATTGGATCAATCATCTTTTATCTTCCTTTCTAATGAGCATCCTTTACCTTCTTAGATTAGCGGCTGTTTGCAGCATTTCGTCTGAGGCCTGGATTACTTTGGAATTAATCTCATAAGCACGTTGTGCTGTAATCAGATTAACCATTTCTTCCACTATTTTTACGTTGGCCATTTCCAGATAGCCCGATTCCAGGGTAACGGTTGGATCCATTTCTGGATCCCAGTAGAGGGCTTCTCCGGAATTTTCTGTTGCTGCATAAAGGTTGTTTCCCAGTCGTTGCAAGCCAGCCGGATTGGAAAATTTAACCAACTCCAAACGACCCAGTTCTATTTCCTCATCGGTGTCCGGCACTTTACAGCTTACCGTACCATCCCGGGCTATGGTGGGTTCGTAAGCATCTTCGAGAAGAGGATCTACTCCCAGGTAGTAAAAGCCATCAGCAGTAACCAGATTTCCTTCTGCATCAATTTTTACGGCGCCATCCCGGGTGTAGAGGGGTTCATCACGATTGGGAACTTCGATACAGAAAAAAGCATCACCATTAATGGCTACGTCTAACGGGTTTTCCGTGGCCTGGAGGGGTCCCTGCCCAAAAAGGGTATTGATTGCGGCGGTTTTAACACCCAGTCCTACAGATGTTCCTACTGGCTGTATAGTAGTACCAGTCGTAGGCCGCCTGATAGTTTGATACATAATATCCTGAAACTCAACCCGCTGTTTTTTAAACCCGGTGGTATTAACATTGGACATGTTATGTGCCAGGGTGTCAATGTGGAGCTGCTGCGCATACATACCGGTACTCGCAGTATAGAGAGACCTCATCATAGTTATGCACTCCTATCCATTCAACAAAATGATGGTGGTACTTCAATCGTTTCGTACCACGCCGGGCCTCTCGTAGAAGAGTCCAGCCCGGATATAGATTATATATCGGTTAATAGGATTTTTTTCTAAAGCTCTAAGATAGATAATGACATTCATTTATCTCTCTGTTTGCTCCTTTTAAAAGTTAAAACGGCAGTTTTCATAAGCAGGAAATTTATAGTTGAAAGTGCTGGAACAACTTTTCGGTTGATAAGAACTGATATATAGCCGGGCAAGTTTTCTCCCTCTTGCTCATATAATAGCTATAAAACCAATAAAAACTGATAGGGTTGATAAAGGGGGAGACTGTATGATTAAGATATCTGATCTGCGTACGCGTGATGTGGTTAATATAATGGATGGAAAGAAACTGGGAAACATAATAGATATCGATCTTGATTTAGAAAAGGGACGGGTACTGGCCTTCATTTTGCCAGGTAAACTGCGGGGTTGGAGCGTATTTGCCCGGCGTGAAGAGATTGTAATTCCCTGGGAGAAAATCGTGCGTATTGGTCGTGATGTAATTTTAGTGGAGGTACCATCTTTTAGTGAAATTGATGCCCAGAATCCAAATGGCTATCAGGATGATGGCTATTAAGCCTAACCAATATTGAATATAAGCGCTATTTTAGTCATAATAAGGGTACGATTACGTACCCCGATGGGTTTATTAGAGGGGTGGATGTTTAATGCGATGTCCATACTGTCAGGCAGAGGACAGTAAGGTGATAGACAGCCGTGCCAGTGATGAAGGCTATTCGATTCGCAGACGACGCGAATGTCTTGAATGTAAACGTCGTTTTACAACGTATGAGCGCTATGAGGAACGCCCTCTGATGGTCATAAAAAAAAGTGGCCGCCGTGAACCTTTTGATCGCAATAAGCTGCTGAGTGGCATCAGCCGGGCCTGTGAAAAAAGACCTGTCAGTATGGAAGCCATTGAAGGAATGTTAAATCAGATTGAAAGAGAACTTCGTGATCTGAATGAACCAGAAGTGAGCAGCAAAATCATTGGTGAAAAGGTCATGGATGCCCTGCGGGCTTTAGATGAGGTAGCCTATGTTCGTTTTGCTTCCGTGTACAAGCAGTTTAAAGATTTAAACAGCTTTATTATTACCATTGACCAACTGAAAAAGGGATAGTAAGCGAATTTTAACCCTTTAAACATCATACGTTTCAGTTTCTACGTAGGCCTTCAATGCTGTATGCACCATTTTCAACGTAAAGACCCGCTCCTCTATGCGGCTGATGGGACGTCCATAAAGGTACATGCGGTCATCATAGCGGCCTGTTTTTCTTATACCATGGGGAAGCTCATCAATGTTTTTTAGCCATTTAGCCGCTCGACGTAGCGGAAGATGGAAAGCAAAACGAAATTCATCCACCTGCAAGCGAAATTCTATGAGCGAATAGTACTCTTTTTCTACTGACATAATCGTGCATTTAGGGCAGTAGTCTTCGTTTTGAATGAATTTTCTATAGGACAAGCCAGCAGCATGGGCTGATTCTTTACAGTCTTCGCACAGCCAAATGTTGTGTTTATCAGGACCCTGCAAATAGCGAAGACTTATTAAGTCTGCATTTTGGAAATATAGTTTTTTTAAAACCTGATCTTTTAACTGATAAAGTGCTTCACTTTGCTGGGGATAAGTCTTAGCATAATGATTTAAATGAAACAGGTAAAAACAGACTTCAAGTGCTTCTTTTTCTGGATAGTGCTGTATTTCTTCCAGGAAGCGTTCATAGCGATCCATAAGCGAAAGAACCTGTCTAAAGTCTGAACGCCGCTGTGCTGTATCTGGTTTTCTAAGCTGCAGCTCGTGGATTTCAGCTAGGTGAGAAAAAACATCAAGGTTTTCAACGTCCGATTCAGCAAAGAGATAACGCATACCATGTTTATAATTGCGATCTATTTTAGCGACCGGCAAATAACCATATTGCACTAGATCATGAACCTGCTGGTAGTTTATCTGGTATCGGTGTGCAACGTCACTTACTGTTAACAATGTGGCTCACTCCTTGGGATGAGGGGCTGAAAGTAAATCTAGAACATAGGAAGCAAAAACCTGTGGAACAGCGATTTTTACTTCTGCCAGTGGACCAATCGTAATTCCAGCCACCGGGGCAATGGATTCGTGTATAAGCCGGACTGGTACATTAAATGACCGGATCAGGCTTTCAATAATACGATCTTCAGGGGGATAAGACTTGCGGATTACTACCCAGGGTCCGGTTGTAAAAATATAAGAGCAATGCGGACAAGATATTTCCGGTTGATCCAATTTTTCGTTGCATGCGGGGCAAGTAATCATAATTCCACACTCCTGTTTTTTTTATTGTATGCGAAAGAGGCGATAAGAACAAATGTTGACTGCTGAATGGCAAAAAAAAGATGACCTTCTGTATCTAAACATACCAGTTTGGGAAGAAGAAGGAGTATGTGCAGCTTTCTCATCCCGCTATGGAGGACAAAGTACAGCCCCTTATTACAGTTTGAATCTGGGTTTACATGTTGGCGATCAAGCCGAGACGGTTATAAGCAATCGCCAGCGTTTTCTTCATGCCCTGCAGCTTGATCTGGATAATGTAGTCTGCTGTCAGCAGGTACATGGTAATCAAGTGGCAGTGGTTGATGATCGTGATCGGGGTTTGGGTGCTTATACTTTTAGTTCAGCACTGGCTGATTACGATGCGATGATCACACAATCTCCGGGTTTGGTGCTGATGAGTTTTTATGCTGATTGTATTCCTATGTTTTTTTTCGACCCCAGGCAGCGGGTGATTGGTCTGGCCCATGCAGGCTGGAAAGGAACTATGTCGCGGATTGCTGCGGCAATGGTTCTCAGCCTGAAAAGTGAGTTTGGAACCGATCCTGCAGACATACAGGTTTTTATTGGTCCCGGGATTGATAAGTGTTGTTTTCAGATCAAGGAGGATCTAAAGGCAAAGGTTCAAAGGGAATTCACCGCCGTCCATGATATAATCAAAAAGGATGAACGGGGATATTTCTGGGATCTCAAAGCTACCAACCGCAAAATACTTCTTGATGAAGGAATTCTTCCCCGGCATATCAGCAGCAGCAAGCTCTGCACTGGATGTGAAGCGCGTTTTTTTTCCTATCGCCGGGAGGGAGGGATAACTGGCCGTATGGGCGCAGTATTAGCGTTACGGGACTAAGGAGAGATTAAATGTCGGGATCAAAAATACTTGTAGTTGATGATGAAGCTTATATTGTTGAACTGGTACGGTTTAACCTGGAGAAAGAAGGCTTTCAGGTATTGGTTGCCTGTGATGGTTCTACTGCTCTGGAATTGGTGGAAAAGCACCTGCCTGATTTAATTGTATTGGACATAATGCTTCCAGGCATGGATGGTCTTGAGGTTTGTCAAAGGTTAAAACAGGATGAAAGTTATCGTTCCATTCCCATCATCTTTTTAACCGCACGGGGTGAAGAAATTGATACAGTGTTAGGTTTGGAAATGGGTGGGGATGATTACATAAAAAAACCTTTTAGTCCCCGGGAATTAGTAGCCAGAATTAAAGCTCGGCTGAGAGCGATTCATATTCTGGCTCAAGAGGATCAGAGTAAGGTACTCATGTTTAAAGACCTTGTGGTCATTCCAGATGATTTTGAAGCTTTTATTGGTAATAAGAAGCTTGATCTGACTCCCAAAGAATTTGAGCTGTTAAGTCTAATGGTTATGAATCAGGGAAAAGTCTTTCGTCGTGAGGTTCTTCTAGAGAAAGTATGGGGTTATGAACATTCTGGTGATACACGTACAGTAGATGTTCATATCCGACACCTGCGACAAAAATTACAGGATGATTCGATGGATCCAGAGTATATTGAAACGGTTCGTGGAGTAGGATATAGATTTTTAGATAAATAAAAATCTTTGGCGAATAGGTGAGTGAAATGGAGCAAACTCAACAAAGCCTCATCATGGAGATGATCTTATCCAATATGATTGAAGGAGTGCTGGTGATCGATAATCAGGCCAGGGTGGTTCTGGCCAATCGTGCTGCCAGTAAATTGCTGATATTAAAAAACGAAGAAATCGTGGGTAAAGCCTTTTTTACCCTGTTGGATAATCAAAAAATTAACGATATGGTATGTAGTGTCCTGCGCAATGGCAAAGAGATGTTTGCTGAAACCAGTTTGGGCTTACGTTCGCAGACTTTTAGAGTTCATGTAGCCCCTATTGTAATCCAGCAACATTTGATAGAGGGTGCAGTGATTGTATTTCATGACGTAACCGATGCACGTAATTTTGACCAGATGCGGGCAGAATTTGTAGGCAATGTCTCTCATGAACTGCGTACACCGCTGACCTCTATAAAAGGTTTCGTAGAAACACTGCTGGATGGTGCTTTGGAGGACCGTATTCTTTGTAGGCGTTTCCTCAGTATTATTGATTCCGAAGCAGATCGTCTCAGCAGGCTGATCGACGATCTGCTTACATTATCCTCCATAGAATCGAAGGAACGTATGATCCGTATGGAACCAGTATGTATAGTTCAATCCATTCGCAGTGTGTTAAGTATTCTGACGCCGCAGATTAGTGATAAACATTTACAGGTTGAATTTATTTATCAACAGGAGCTTGCCCTTATCCGCGCTGATGCAGACCTTTTAAACCAGGTGCTGATTAACTTGCTGGATAATGCTGTGAAGTATACCCCTGCTGGTGGGGAGATCATCATTCGATGTTTTCAGCAGGAAGGGCGGGTTGTTACTACCATTGCGGATACCGGCATGGGTATTCCCCGCGAAAAGCTTCCACGTATCTTTGAACGTTTTTACCGGGTAGATAAAGCCAGGTCGCGTGAGTTAGGTGGTAAGGGGCTTGGTTTATCCATTGTTAAGCATATAATAGATCTACATGGCGGAGAGGTATTTGTTGAAAGTAAAGCCGGCTATGGTTCTACTTTTGGAGTAAGTTTTATTGCTCTTTAATGCGGCTTGTTGGGGGGTAAAAGGTGT
>DUSB01000074.1 GCA_012840625.1 Syntrophomonadaceae bacterium | reverse complement strand
GGATTGCTAAAGCAGTTTTTGAACAGTATTTTGGTATTGTGGATCATTATGCAGAAATAGAAGCACGTGAAAAAGAGCTCCAAAAGCAGGAAAAAAACAAGACAGTTGAGCAGCGAAGCTATCAATAAAATAAAATGGATTTATAAAGGGAACAGGTTTTAGGGCCTGTTCTTTTTTTATGTCAGGATTGTTTTGCTTTGCTGATAAAACGTCGCGGGCAAACTTTGTCGAAGCTATTTGTCGAGGGAATGACGAATCTTTAAACAATTTACTGGGACCAATACGACGCCAAAAGAGGAAATTAGATGACATATTCCCTTAATTGTTATTTTTCTATGCAGGTAAATATTTCCATTTATAGAAGTCTGAACTATACATGTATGATAATCAGCATTTTGCTCTTGATGGGAGGCCAGGTGATAAAGTGGAATTGTTAAAAGGAGGGGAGAATGCAGGGCTATTCATTGATCTGGGGAGCTGTCCTGGTTTTGATGCAATGCGTGCTGAATTGGAACGTCGCCTGTCCAATATGAATCGCTTTGTACTGGGACGCTCTATTACCCTGAATATTGGTGAGCAGCGATTGACGGAGCGTCAGTTCAGGGAACTAGAAGATGTATTGCTGGCTTTTGGAGCTCATCTAGGCGAATTAGTGAGCAGCCGCGATGAGGAGGATAAAACTCGGGATGCGAAAGCCAGATTGCGCATACCAGTAGACGATTGGGTCTGGGAAAATGCTGCTTTAATCTGCAGACAATTACGGTCTGGGCAGAAATTTCGTACGGAAGGCAGTGCAGTGATTCTGGGTGATGTTAATCCGGGCGCAGAGGTAATCGCCGGGAGGCATATACTGGTGATGGGTGCTCTGCGAGGTCTGGCTCATGCAGGTTATTATGGAGATGAATCGGTGTTTGTGGCTGCCTACCGACTTCAACCAACCCAGCTAAGGATTGCTCATCATATTACCCGACCACCGGATGGTGAAGATATGATGATCCATTCTCCTGAATTGGCCAGAATTCGGGATGGAAAAGTCGTAATCGAGAAACTAAAAATATGATAGGGGGCTAGATGATGAAGGGTAGGGTCATGGTAATTACTTCTGGAAAGGGTGGGGTTGGCAAAACCACGACTACCGCCAATATTGGTACAGCGCTGGCAATGATGAATAATAACGTGGTATTAATTGATACGGATATTGGCTTGCGCAATCTGGATGTGGTTATGGGTCTGGAAAACCGTATCGTATTTGATATTGTGGATGTGGTTAATGGCAATTGTAAACTCAAACAGGCACTGATTCGGGATAAACGTTTCAAGGGTCTTTATCTATTACCCGCTGCCCAGACCAAGGATAAAAGTGCAGTAACCCCTCACCAGATGAAGAATCTTGCTAATGAGTTACGCAAAGAATTTGACTTTATCCTGGTAGACTGCCCGGCAGGAATTGAGCAGGGATTTAAAAATGCCATTTCTGGAGCCGATGACGCCATTGTGGTGGTAACACCGGAAGTATCTTCGGTACGTGATGCTGACCGCATAGTAGGTTTGCTGGAGGCAGCTGGTCTGCATAATGCACGTTTGATCATCAATCGTTTGCGTACCAAAATGGTAAAAAAAGGCGATATGATGGATATTGATGGCATTATTGATATTTTAGCTGTAGAAATTTTAAGAGTAGTGCCAGAAGACCAGGCGATCGTTATCTCTTCAAACAAGGGCGAACCTGTTGTTTTAGATTTAAATTC
>DUSB01000073.1 GCA_012840625.1 Syntrophomonadaceae bacterium | reverse complement strand
CTTCTGGGCATGCATTCCACCTTTGAGATTTGCAGCAAAGCTGATGTTTATATGGCCTATAAAGGCTATCGGGCCTTTATGCAGAAGTTTGCATAAAACGAGTCTAAACATGCTGGGACAAAACCTTACGGGAGAGGTGAATCGGGTTGGAAGCTAAACGCTTGACACAAATGGTTCGAGCCGCCGGCTGAGCAGCTAAAATAGGGCCGGGGGCTCTGGAAGAAATATTATGCGGGATGGAGCTGCCCCAGGATCCGCGCCTCCTGGTAGGGTTGGAAGGCCGGGATGATGCCGGTGTTTACCTGCTAAACGATGAACAGGCCATCATACAGACCCTGGACTTTTTTACCCCCATGGTGGATGATCCTTATATATTCGGCCAAATAGCAGCGGTTAATGCCCTGAACGATGTTTATGCCATGGGAGGGCAGCCTTTACTGGCCATGAATATAGTGATGTTTCCCGAATGCGAGGATTTTGCCATACTGCGTCAAATCCTGGAGGGAGGATTATCCAAAGTAAAAGAAGCCGGGGCCTTACTGGTGGGGGGGCACTCTGTGGATGATAATGAGCCCAAGTATGGCCTGTCCGTAACCGGGGTCGTTCATCCCGATAAGCTGCTTACCAATGCCGGGGCGCAGACAGGTGATCGTTTATACCTGACCAAGCCTATCGGCAACGGGATTATTGCTACCGCGATCAAAGGTGAAATGGCGACGCCAGAATCTGAACAGGAAGCCATTTACTGGATGACAAGCTTGAACCAGCGCGCCTGTGAGGCGATGCTGGAGGTAGAGCTGCATGCAGCAACAGATGTCACCGGTTTTGGACTGGTGGGGCATCTCTATGAAATGGCGGCTGCCTCCAAGGTGAAGGTAGAACTTTTTGCCGAGCAGGTCCCTTTGATGAATGGGGTTATGGATGCAGCCAATATGGGACTTGTTCCTGCCGGTGCCTATACCAATCGTGATTATCTCCGGCCCATGGTAAAAGTCGGGAGTATCGATTCTACCCTCTTTGATCTGCTTTTTTCTCCGGAGACAGCGGGGGGAATGCTGCTGGCGGTACCTGAACAGCAGGCGGAAAGCTTGCAAGAAGCCATGAGGAAAAAAGATTGTCCCTGCTATGAAATTGGCCGGGTAGTAGGAGAAGGCAAAGACCGGTCCCCTATTCAAATTATCTAGCCGAAAGGAG
This sequence comes from Syntrophomonadaceae bacterium, assembly GCA_012840625.1. Lineage (GTDB taxonomy): Bacteria > Bacillota > Syntrophomonadia > Syntrophomonadales > Syntrophomonadaceae > DUSB01. The sequence goes on along the minus strand of DUSB01000073.1, from coordinate 4,551 downwards.
AGCGGACAGGGTTTATGCAGAAAAAAAACTTTAACTTTGGCGATATTGTAAAAATGAAAAAAATGCACCCCTGTGGAACTGACCAATGGCAGATTATTAGGATGGGTGCGGATATTAAAATCAAATGTACCGGCTGCGGACGTATAGTAATGCTGCCGCGCAGTGAATTTGAACGAAAAATGCTGCGGGTAGTTGTTCCTGCCACGGAGAATGAACCTTCATAAAAACAGAAAAAACCATAACCTTTTCTTTCCGCGCGGCATATTATAGCAATAAGATTTATCTATATGCTGTAAGGGGGATCTGTTAATGGATACAGTAGCTGAGCAAGGATTTAAAAAAGGAGATCTGGTTACCATTAAAGGATCCAAAAAAGAGGAGCGTTTTTGCATTATCGGTTTCCGCCAGAATGATAAAAACGAAAAGATCGCCATTTTAAAAGCGCTCTTTAATGAAACCTATGTTACCGAAAAACCGCTTTCCGAATTAAAAAGCCTGCTTATTAAAGGTTTATTGTAAAAAGATTGCATACCAGAATGGCTGATGGTACAATTTAATAGATATCCCTGCTCCGGATTGGACCGGGGCCTATACCCATGACTATGGGAAGTCCGAAGGGAGGTGCAAAAATGCGCGAATATGAACTTATGTTCATCCTTAAGCCTGATTTAGAGGATGAAGAGATTGCTGCCATCAAAGATAGACTGAAAAAAATCATCAGCGATTTTGGTGGTGAATTTCTCAACGAAGTTGATGGATGGGGCAGAAGGCGCATGGCGTACAAAATAGAGGATTATCAAGAGGGGATTTACTGTCTTTGGAACTTTAAAGGCAGCCCTGACATGGTCCAGGAAGTGGACCGTATCATAAAGATATCTGACTATATTTTACGCCATATTATCGTACGTAAAGACAAAAAGTAGTGTACGTGCATAAGGGGGGAGCGGAGATGTTAAACAGGATTATATTGATCGGCCGCTTGACACAGGATCCCGAACTGAAATATACACCAAACGGAACCGCATTGGTTCGTTTTACTCTGGCAGTAAATCGTAAATTCAATCGCGATGAAGCCGATTTTATCGATATTGTTGCCTGGAGAGGATTGGCCGAAAATTGTGCTAATTACCTTGGTAAAGGGCGTCTGGTAGCAGTAGAAGGACGTCTGCAGGTTCGCAATTGGGAAACGCAGGAAGGACAGAAGCGCAAGACTACAGAAGTCATTGCCGATGATGTGCGTTTTCTGGATCGTGCCGGGACAAGCAACCGGGGCTCAGTGCCATCCAGCCCTGAGCAATCAAGTGGTAGCGATTGGGAAGATCTGGGTCGTGAAGTCTCCCTGGACGATATTGATATTGTTGATCGAAAAGATGAGGATGAGATACCTTTTTAGATAAGGAGGCTTGAAACCGTGAAACGTGATAGGCGTAAAAAAAGACGTCAGTGTAATTTCTGCGCTGATAAAGTTGAAGAAATAGATTATAAAGATATAAACCGCTTGCGCCGCTATGTTACCGAGCGGGGAAAGATTCTTCCCCGAAGAATTACCGGCAACTGTGCCGCCCACCAGCGGCAGCTTACCACCGCGGTCAAACGGGCAAGAGTCGTAGCTCTGCTGCCCTATACATCTGAATAAAAGCCAGGAATAGCTTTAAAAACTGACTTCGGTTAAGGAGTCAGTTTTTTTTATGGTCACCTAGCAGGGGCGTAGTCTAAAGGGTGAAACTCCCTGCCGGGTTGAAAGTACCAGGCACATAGCCCAAGACAGGGATGTCCAGCGCCAGGTGGAATCTAAAAGAAGCCGGCGGCAAATTTTCGGTAGGATGGATAGACAGTTTTCTACCCGATCAAGCAAAAACAGTATAGCTTTATTTCCAGTGATACTAAAAAACAAATTTCGACTAAAACCCGAAAAAAGTTAACCACGGCTGAACTTTGTGTGTAATAATACAATATAAGGGAACTTCACACAGAAAACGTTAGGACTTTTTGGGGGAGGGGTAGGACATGATCACGCGGCAGGTTCAGGAAGTTTCCAACGATTGGCTTACGGATGCCTGGGAAAACTTTGTTTTCCATAATAAGATTGATAAGCGCATACGTCCGGAAATAATAAAGTCGTGGCAACGCTGCAAAAAGCTGTGTGTGGATCCCTTGACCAGTCAAATTGCCGAAATATTAGCAAAAAATGATTTTAACAAAATCCAAAAACGCAAAAAACATTTAATTAGAATAGCCAAACCATATATTCGTCTGCTAAATGAATATGTCAAAGAAAGTGGTTTTATTATATTTCTAGCCGATGAAAATGGTACCGTGCTGGTTCTGGATGGTGATCCCGAAGAGCTACTCAAACACCGCAAGATTAATTTAATCGAAGGGGCTATCTGGACAGAGAAAGCAGCCGGTACTAATGCAGTAGGAACCTCCATTTATATGGGTAAACCGCTGCAGGTAGTAGGCAGGGAACATTTCTGTGCTGTGCAGCATGGTATTACATGTTCCGGGGCCCCTATTTATGATACCAATGGGCATCTACTGGGTATTCTTAATATGTCAGGTGCCTGTGCACAAGTTAACCGACATACATTAGGGATGGTGGTCGCTTGTGCCAAGGCCATACAAAATCAATTAAAAATTGAACAGACCATGTTTGATTTGGAAAAAAACAATCTGGTCATGAACACCACTCTGGAAAGTGTTCCCAGCGCTATTATCACCGTTGATATAGAAGGAACTATTACCCATTTAAACACATTAGGAGCGAAACTGCTGGACGTAAATCCCAAAGAAGCAGTAGGGAAGCCATTCCATAATTTACTTCCTACGGCCAAAGATTTTACCCGTTTGATACGTAAAGGCACCAGCAGAGGAGTGGAAGTCTTTTTAGGAGAAGGGGAAAACTCCCTCCGCTGTAATTTGTTAGCCAATCCAATTCAAAACAATGGCAGATACAAAGGTTCCGTCATTTATTTACAGGAGCGAGAAAAAGTGGATCGTTTAGTAAATCAGATTACAGGGGCAGAAGCAGAGTTTTACTTTGATTCCATCGTTGGCAGCAGCAAGCCTATTTTACGAGCCAAGGAAATTGCTCATGCAGCGGCCATGACCAATTCGACCGTTCTGCTTCTGGGTGAAAGCGGTACCGGCAAGGAACTATTTGCCCAGGCTATTCACAATGCCAGCCTGCGTAAGGGAGCATTTATTGCTGTAAATTGTTCTGCTATCCCGCGCAGTTTAATCGAAAGTGAGCTTTTTGGTTATGAAGCCGGGTCATTTACCGGGGCCAACCGCAGCGGACGGCCGGGAAAATTTGAACGGGCTCATGAAGGGACTATTTTACTAGATGAAATTGGAGACATGCCGCTGGATTTACAGGCCGTATTGCTGCGAGTTTTACAGGAAAGAGCTGTGGTTCGGGTCGGTGGCTATCAGCCTATACCCGTTGATGCACGGGTTATCGCTGCTACCAACAGTGATCTGCATGCCAAAGTAGAGGGGGGAGAATTCCGCGAAGATCTCTTTTTCCGGCTTAATGTTATTACTATTCATATTCCCTCTCTGCGTGAACGCAAAGATGATATTCCCATTCTGGTGGATACCTTCCTTCCCCAAATTAATCGACGTATGGGTAAGCAGGTAAGCGGCTTAACCCCGGGGGCGATGCGAATCCTTGAAGAATACGATTGGCCTGGTAATGTTCGTGAATTAGAGAACGTGCTGGAACGTAGTGTAGTTATTGCCAATAAGCCTGTCATCGACATTCAGGATCTGCCCGCCAACCTGTTGCGGACGGAAGAGAAAGACGAGTCCAGAACCGTTATTCCCTTACATGAATTGGAGAAAAAAGCGATTAGCCATGCTTTGAAAGAATATGATACCATGGTCGAAGCGGCGGATGCCCTGGGAATAAGCCGCAGTACTCTATACCGCAAGATAAAAGATTATGGACTCGAAATAGTAGATAGCTAAAATGTTGCAAAATCAGACAGAGAAAAGCAGGAAAAAAGGCAGTAGTCGGAATAATGTCCGAATTTGCTACAGATATTGTAGCAAATTCGGACATTATTCGCATTTAAGGCTCGGAGTGCATCGGTAAAGAAAAAAATCTATCAATAAAAGCAGCAGGGAAAGCCTGCAAATTCCGATCTACAGGAATTTGTGGGCCTTCCTTTTTTTTTGGCATGCATCTTGCAATTTACTAGTATGCCAGTTATTTAAATAACAAAAATGCAGAACGGCTGGGAAAGGAGGGAATGATATAGTAAGCCAAGCATTTTCTATAGAAAAAAAAAGGGAGGTTTGCAACGGATGAGCAAAAAGAACAGAACCCTGATCTTGATGGTTATAGCTCTATTTCTTGGCTACCTACCCTGGTACAACTTTTCCGCAGTTCTAAAATACATTGCAGCAGATTTTAGCCTTTCTCCTACAGATACAGGCCTGATTATGTCTGCTTTCCAGCTTGGTTATGTAATCGTAGTGTTAATAACGGGTTGGCTGGCAGACAGAATCGGCCCCAAAAAAGTTGTAGCCTGGGCGACATTACTT